>JAJRQC010000070.1 GCA_024280455.1 Deltaproteobacteria bacterium
GGGAGCCACCGAGTAGACCTCAAGCAGCTCATCCGACTGCCGTCCGGGATAGGTGTCGGCCCCGACAATACAGGAAATCCCTTTTTCTTTAAATTTTTCCCGCGCATTACCGGCCATGACCAGATGGGTCGCCATGACAATCACATCAACCGCCCCGGCCTCATAACATCTGTCCACGGTCTGGAGCATGGAGCCACCGGTCCGGATCATATCGTCACAGATAATCGCCGTCCGTCCCTTGACCGCACTGGACAACTGACCGACGATGGTATGATCGACATCATACCGGTCCTTGTTGGCTGCGGTGTGTGGGCAGCCGAGCAAACCGGCCAGCCGGGCCACCCGTTTGGAAAAACCGTAATCCGGAGAAACCAGGACATAATTTTCCACCTGCAGCTGCCGTATCTTGTCGGCGGCCAACTGCTCGGTCCAGATATGCCGGGTGCGGATTTCACCGGCATGGGCATGAAGCACCGCCTCGGAATGGAGATCAAGAAAGGCTACATAATTAGGCCGGGTCCGAAAAATCTGCCGGGTCCGGGTAATGCCCTTGGGAATCTCGCCGGATTCAGGTTTAGCCCGCTCCATGGTCGAATATCCCAGATACGGGATGACCACATTGACCGTGCCTGCGTTCCAGTACCGGCAACCGGCAATCAGGTCAAGAAGTTCCTGGTGGGCGCTGTCATCAGGGGTGGAAGCCACCAGAACAACATCACGACCGGAGACATCACAGGGAAAGGCGTGATACGTCTCACCATCGGCAAACTCTTTCTGTACCATCTCGGTCAGATCTACCCCAAGATGATCTGCAACCTTGGCGGTAAGAATCTCTGCCGGTCTGTTTGCCAGCAGCAGAATGTTGTCGAGGTGAGCCATAACCTTTACCCGTTACCCAAGGGCGGCAACAATGGCATCACCCATGGCTGCGGTGTTGACGGTGCTGCTGCCGGGGGTTGCAATATCAGCCGTCATAATGCCCTTATCCAGAGTGGCTGAAACCGCCTGATCAATGGCTGCCGCCGCTTCTTCCATTGCCAGGCTGTAGCGCAGCATCATGGCGGCGGAGAGAATCTGGGCTATGGGATTGGCAATACCCTGGCCGGCAATATCCGGAGCCGAACCACCGGCGGGCTCAAACAGGCCGAAATTATCGCCATTGAGACTGGCCGAGGCCAGCATACCCATGGAACCGGTGAGCATGGCGGCCTCATCGGAGACAATATCACCAAACATATTGCCGCAGAGCATGACGTCAAACTGCTGTGGCCGGCGGACCAGCTGCATGGTTGCATTGTCGACATAGATATGATCAAGTTCCACATCCGGATAGTCGGCGGCAATCTCGGTAACCACTTCACGCCAGAGTACCATGGTGGTCAGGACATTGGCCTTGTCCACCGAGGTCACCTTTTTGCGGCGTACCCGGGCGGCCTCAAAGGCCATCCGGGTGATGCGCTCAATCTCCGAGCGTTTGTAGACCATAGTATCCCAGGCCTTTTCCTCCGGCCCGCTGCCCTCCCGTCCTTTGGGCTGACCGAAATAGATCCCCGAGGTCAGTTCCCGGACAACCAGGATATCAAAACCAGCACCGACGATATCCGGCCGCAGGGGACAGGCGGCGGCAAGCGATGGAAAGACCCGGGCCGGACGCAGGTTACAAAACAGGTCATACTGCTTTCTCAAAGGAAGCAATGCCGCGCGCTCGGGCTGTTCTTCCGGGGGCAGGCTTTCCCATTTCGGCCCGCCCACGGAACCAAAGAGAATGGCATCACTGGCGCTGCAGCAATCCAGGGTTGATTGAGGCAGGGCATGACCGTGATTGTCAATTGCTATCCCGCCCACATCGGCATCAGTATAACTCAGGGTAAAACTAAATTTTTTCTGCACCGCATCCAGCACTTTAACGGCCTCGGCCATTACCTCGGGCCCGATTCCATCACCGGCCAGTATTGCAACATTCTTACTCATCTCTTCCTCGATAGTTCTCAATATATAAGGTTGAACCCCGTATTTGTGTATAGAAGTTCAAACGGATCAACATTTAATCCAGCCAATAAAACTTTCTTCATACCAAATTGAGCGAAATTTTACCAGCCTGGTTGCGGGTATATTGAAAAATAAGACGGTCACACTCGGCGACCCGATTCAGAAGAATATCTCGTAGATTTCGAATGCCTGACTAACAGAATAAGGCCGAAGTATGAGGTTGCGACAAAATGACAATGCACCCGCCCAAAAGACTGCGGGCATGACGAAGGGTTGTAGGGAATGACTGGATAGGTAATTCATCATTCCGGCGCAGTGTAGCTGTTTTCATGCTGTGCTTACATACTGCTTACCGTCGCCTTTACTTTTTTCGTCATCCCCGAAGGCTGTTGTCGGGGATCCACTGCCACTTGCCCGTCATCCCCGAGTGGTTACGCTGTATGTAACGACGGGGCTGTTGTCGGGGATCCAGAGACTCTTCCTTTTTATACCGGACAGGCTGCCCCCATATACTACGAACACAGGGTGTTTTTATTCTACGTCCGCCTTGCCCGTGGGCCCCTGGATCCCCGCCTCCGCGGGGATGACGGACTGTGGTTGCGCCTGTCCGAATGTCGACCTCGACTTTTCTGCCAAAGGTACACCATAACCCGTCATCCCCAAGTGGTTACGCTGTATGTAACGACGAGGCTGTTGTCGGGGATCCAGTGGGTCGGCAACAGCCTGGATCGGAGTCTCGCAGATAAGTGGAGTGAAGCGAAGACTTCGAGCTCGCTTACCTCCCGCCCAAAAGACCACGGGCATGACGAAGGTTGTGGGCCAGGATCCCCGCGCGGGGATGACAAGGAATTGTAGAGAATGACGGGTCAGAGAACCTTTGTCAACGTCCATCCTTCTTTTTTAAAAAGAGCAAAACAGGATTCATTAAATAATATAAAAAGATCCTCGCCGAACCGGACGGCAGATTATAGCGCAGGCAAAGCTCGCCCCGGGTCGGCACCAATCTGCCCAGCAGTGCCCCGGCAACATCAGCAGGGCTGTCAAGGAGTGCAGTATAGCACATCATTCGTAGATGCTGCCGTTCAATACCATGCAGCATTCCCGACCGGCAGAGTTTCTTCAGCGCAGAGTAACCAGGCGACTTCTTTTCCGCAATATCAGCCGGTATCTCCACGGCCAGCAACTCGTGGACCAGCTGCAGGGTGAAGACAACCAGCCTTTTCATTTTCAAACGGCTGCAATCCCGCATCAGGGTATCCCAGCAGATTTCCGGCCCATAATGTTCCACTATACCTGCAATCAGAACCAGGAAACGCAAGGGATAAAAACAGTGGTCAAAGTACCTGAAAACGGCATACATGAGATACTTTTCCGGGGCAAGTTCCAGAATCTCTACACCCCGCCACTGCACGCTCCGAACCCCCTCCCACCAGAATTCCGGTTGCACCTCGAAGTACCGTTTTGTCAGATTCCAGTGGAGTTCCAGCAGGTATTGTTTTTTGTGGAGGATATAATGGTAATGCGATGCCCGCCACTCTTCTTCGCTGCGCCCAGGCACGGACACATATTCAGCCCGGGCCTGCAGCACCTGTTTTGCCGCATCCAGATCATCGGGATGCACAAGAATATCTATATCACTTGAGGGATACACCCCGAGATCATCAAAGATAATCTCGGAAGCGACCACGCCTTTGAGCGGGACGGCCTGTATCCCGCTTGCAGCAAGGATCCTGAGAACGTTTAAGGTTTCACCGAGTTGATCAAGATTGCGAAAGGTGGTCTGCTGGTACCAATCCTGCAACTCGGTCCGAGCATGATCCGGCAGCACATCCAGGCCTCGAGTATTACGATAGATAAACCCCGTAACCCCATTTTGACGGGCAACCTGCAGCAAGGTGTTCCAGCCGTCTTTGTCCGGAGCCGGACAGTCAGCGTTTACCTCTGTATCGGAACAGGGCCTGGAATGCGTATATAAAAAATTTTCAACCAGGGTCGGCCCAGCCATATCTCAGTTTACCGTATCGAGGATAAGTTGTTCATAGGCCCGGTGCACCGTATCCCAGGTAAACTTTTTTTTGATCTGCTCAAAACTATGGCGTCTCATTAAAGCAATACAATCGTCATCCTGCAGCAGAAGACCTATCTGTTCTGCACATTCTTCTTCCGTGGAAAAATACCCGGCCCCGTCACCGGCAACCCAGCGATTAAATATATTGTCATGGGCAAGAACCGGGGATCCGGCGCCAAGGGCTTCAACAAGAGAAGGATTTGTCCCGCCCACCGTGTGCCCGTGAATATAAAACCTGGTAAAAAATCTCAAGGCCTGCACCACTGCCTGATCATAGATCGCCCCGGCAAAACGGATTTCATCACCTCCTGCCTCAAGAACCTCCTGATGATACCTGTTGTTCTCCGGAGTATATTCACCCAGAATAACGAGAGGGATCCCCCTTTTGTTCAAGGAATAGGCCCTGACGATTTCAAGAATTAAATTCTCCTGCTCCGGTCTGGCTATAACGAGCGCGTAGCCGTTTTTCTCCAGCCCTAAAGGAACGAGCTGTTTTGCATCAGCGGTTTCCAGGATATCCGCACTGTACGGGATAACGGTGATTTTATCGGATGACACAAATCGGGCAAGATGTTTTTTTATTTCAGGATGATCGGCAACGAGATGATTCCCGAGCCGGGCGCCCAGTTTTTCATTAATGTACAGCCAGCTCCGTTCCAGGGGACTCCATTTACCCCGCCGCCACTCAATACCATCCATATTTATTATGTTTTTCACACCCTGCAAGCGATACAAAGCACAAAAAACAGCGGTATTGTAGCCGAGCGTCAAAACAGGGATTTTTCTCCCGGCGGCATGGCGAGTGGATTTCCAGTCAAAAACCACCGTCCCCCTGGCTCCTTCCGGGGTAACGGGAATATGAACCCGATGGATACCGTGCCAGTCATCTTCATAGATTCCGCCATCCCCCTCTTCCTGGCAATAGACCGTGACCTGCCATCCCTTTTGTTGAAGGTACACGGCAAAATGTTCGGTAAAGGTTTCAAAACCTCCATGCCGGGCCGGAATGCCGCGACAACCAAGAACCTGCAGCTTCATTGTTTCCTGTTTTCCATGCCGGTAATCTGGTAGATGAAATTCTTTTTATCCATATTACCGCGTACCGACCGATTGCGATTCCACACAGTATTGTTCTTCCTCAATACACCGTCAACAGTGTACTGCATAGCCGCCAAGCCAAGGCCAACTAAGCGCATACATTAAAATCTTTCCGTAGCATTCAGCCGGGCAATAACCAATCTCATGTTGGACGGTGCCCAACCTACATCGTCATATGCCGTTACCATATCCCGGTAAACATCATGCCATCCGTAGGATGGGCACCGCCCATCATCATTCATACGCCGGATCATATCTTGCCACGCCAATTTCTGTTGCGCAATGCCCACCCTTTTGTCTACCGGCCTATGACAATTTTTCCGTAGCGTGACGGCTATGCAGTGTACTGCTCTCTTCCCTATACCCAACGGATAACAATATACGCCGACATATACAATGAAACCATGATCAATCAGCAACAGTTCACCAGGAACCCCATCCCGACCATTCCGCGACCATTCGTGGAAAAGTACCGACCATTCCACGAACTAAAAAGGTTTAGCCTTGTTTATACGGGCACGGTATACTATACATTAATTATGGAATTACTCAATAGAACCTACACATCCATCCTGCGGAATCATTTCAACGAAGGGTTGGAAATGGCTTTTATCGCCGGACCCCGACAAGTTGGAAAGACAACGGTAGCCCGTAGATTCAGCAGTAATGCCGTGTATCTCAACTGGGACAATGAGGAACACCGCCGACTGATCATTGATGGCCCGGGCAGTGTTGCGGATCATATTGGTTTACAGAAATCGCCCGTGGTGATCTTTGATGAAATCCACAAATATCCTCATTGGAAAATATTCATCAAGGGATTCTACGATACCTTTGCCCTGCATACCAATATGCGAATTATCGTGACCGGGAGCGCACGGCTGGACATCTACCGTAAAGGTGGCGACAGCTTAATGGGCCGATATTTCTTATACAGGATGCATCCCCTTACGGTTGCGGAACTCATCGCACCGGCAACACCTGAAAAGGTAGTAAAAAATCCCTCTCAACTACCTGATGACCAATGGAATCATCTCCTGCAATTCGGGGGATTCCCCCAACCGTTTTTAAGGGGAACTCAACGTTTTTACAACAAGTGGAAACGATCTCGCCTGGCACAAATATTCCATGAAGACATCTTTGACGTTTCAAGAGTCCAGGAAATCCGCATGGTGGAGATATTAGCTGAACTTATTGCTCAGCAGTCGGGACAGCTCACCAGTTACGCTTCGCTGGCTCGAAAAATCAGAGCCTCTGAAGACTCCATCAGGAGATGGATCGGTATTCTGGAGAGTTTATATTATTGCTTTACCGTCCGGCCATGGCATACCAATATCGCCCGCTCATTGCGCAAAGAACCCAAATATTTTCTTTGGGACTGGTCCATGGTGAGTGACCAGGGGGCCAAAAATGAAAACATGATTGCCAGCCACCTTCTTAAAGCTGTCCACTATTGGACCGATATGGGTCTGGGAAATTTCGACCTCTTTTTCCTGCGAACCAAGGATAAAAGAGAAATAGACTTTTTAATCAGTCGAGACGCAACCCCTTGGTTTTTGGTGGAAGTCAAAACTACAAACAGCAGGCTCAGCAAAAACCTCGCTTACTTCCAGCAGGCAACCGGTGCCAAGAATGCATTTCAAGTGACCATCAACGAGCCTTTTTCAGAGGCTGACTGCTTTTCCGTCCCCTATCCGATTAAGGTACCTGCCAGAACATTTTTATCCCAGCTGGTTTAGCACAAAACTACTATTCTACCATTCGCCCTCCTGATCCCAGCCCCCCCCTGACCTTTTCTTCTATCGACACACTCTGCCCGCAGTCGAATTGTCGCAATACAGACAGCAGTTTATAGCATTTTCCATATTTTTTCGACAAAAATACGGCATTTCAATACGATAAACCTAGATTTTCTATAAGACCCCACTGGTTATTTTCCAGCCAAATGCCCGCATGATCTCGGCTTGCTCCTCATCCGGGTCTTCCAGCATGCGCATGGCTTTTCTTTTTCCCGGTAACCAGAGAAGGCAGGAGTGTAGACTGTTCATGTGCCGCATGGCTGCCTTGGCCGTCATATCCACCCCAGCCTTCCTGAGCCTGAGCTCAATGATGCGTAAAAGCGCCATGGCGGCGATACAGGTGAAGATGTGGCATCGTATCTTGCTGTCCGTCCAGTGCCGCAATGGCCTGAGTGCTACCTGTGCTTCGTCTTTGGTCAATCGAAAACCATCTTCAACCGCCCAGCGGTCCAGGCTTGCCTGGACTATCTCATCGGTTGTCCAGTCGGTTATA
>JAJRQC010000071.1 GCA_024280455.1 Deltaproteobacteria bacterium
AATGCAGAGTTCTGTAGAAGGGGCATTGCAGCTCCAGGGCGATCGGTTTTTTGCGGGCGGCAACCCGCGGTACGGCTTTCCATCCGAAGATGACTTTATGAAACTTCGTCTTGAGCAGGTTCGGACGTGGCTGGAAAATCCCTTTGCTCATGCACAACTTGAGGTGTCGGTGGTCGGTGACGTGGAACCGGATAAGGTGGTTGAGCTCGTGCGCAGATATTTTGGTTCCCGGCAGGGGCAATATGCTGCTCTTGAAAAGAAGGCGCCGGTCGTTTTTCCCGCCGGCAGGCAGAAGGTTGTCTCCGTGCCATCGGATGTGGACAAAGCCGTGGTTGCAGTCGGCTGGCCTACGGATGACTTCTGGGACATCTCGCGGACCCGGCGGCTGAGCGTATTGGCTTCGGTCTTTGAAGACCGGTTGCGCAGGACAATCCGTGAGGAGCTTGGTGCCACCTATTCCCCGGTGGCCTACAACCTTTCAAGCAGGGTCGATACCGGGTTTGGTGTTCTGCGCTGTCTGTTGACTGTCGACCCGTCGCTGGTCAAAAAGGTCCGTGATACAATTGGGGATATTGCGGAAGAACTTGCCCGACAGGGGGTAACTGCAGAGGAACTGCAGCGAAATATCGCACCCATTCAAACATCGATCAGGGATCTGCAGCGAACCAATCGCTACTGGCTGGAGTCGGTACTTTCCCTGTCCCGGCGACATCCTCAGCAGCTGCAATGGCCAATGACCCTGCAGGCCGATTTCTCTGCGATTAGCCGAGAGCAGATAGATACCTTTGCCCACAGGTATCTTCAGAAAAAAAAGGCGGCGACTCTGATTATTCAGCCGGATCAGAAAAAAGAATAAGGGGATTATCCGACAAGCCAGATGGCGATGTTTTCCGCGTTCTGTAAGGTTCTGTACGAAACCCCACCGAACATACCCTTGTCGACATCACGGCCTCGTCTGCCGAGTACAATCGTTCCGCAGTGATGTTTTTTTGCATGTCGGAGAAGATCGCGGCTGGCATCAATATCTCTGCGCATGGGAAGCTGGGTAATGCGTTTTTTTGCAACACCTCCTTCCATGAGAATCTGGGCATGGGCATGGAAGAGGTAGTTCTCCAGGTCCAGATGTTCCGTACACCAGGCCTTGCCCCACTGTTGATGAAATTCTTCTTCCACGCATGGACAGCTTTTGCCGCCGAATACCGGAATCGAGTGGTACAGGAGGATTTCAGATTTACTGTCCGCCTCCATGATAAAGGCCAGGTGGTCGGCCGCCATGAGGGATTCCGGTATGGAATGTACGGCCAGCAGGAAACGGTTTGACGAGGCTTCGCCGTCGATAATCCAGAGTGGAACTTCATGGCATTTATCCAGCAGCCAGGAGGAGACGCTGCCGAAGAACATTTCGCCGACCTTACCCATGCCTCTACGTCCAATCAGCAGAGCATCAAAGTGACCATGATTGGCAATGTGGTGGATGGCGGTTGAGATATTTGTCCTGCCGGTCTCGGCCTGATAACTGACCTGCTCTTCCGCAAAGCCGTTACGAACGAGCCTTTTTTTGGCATCTTTGAGATATCTGTAAGCGGAACGGGTTTTCCTGTCCGAGGCCGCTGACTGTTCCCGTAACGGATCGACGTCGAACATCCAGTTTTGGTCACTGCCGGCGGACGAGACAACGGCAAGCAGATGAATTACGATGTCCGGATCATGATGAAACAGACGGATCAGATAGTCGAGACTGTTGGAACTGTAGACTGAACCATCGATGGCAACAAGTATCTTTCTTTCCATATCCAGCCCTCCTTAATGAAAAGTAGGCGGACCGTGTATCAGTGCCCCGTCCGGGGCCATAGTCCTTCCTCTTTTCCGTAGGTAACCGCAAGTTGTTTCATTCTATATTTAGA
Organism: Deltaproteobacteria bacterium; assembly: GCA_024280455.1. Taxonomy (GTDB): domain Bacteria; phylum Desulfobacterota; class Desulfobulbia; order Desulfobulbales; family Desulfobulbaceae; genus DRLX01. The sequence goes on from JAJRQC010000071.1 coordinate 1,905, forward strand.
AGAAATGCTGAAAAAAACAACTGTTAACCAACATTCCGCACAACTATATTTCATAGTTCTTGAACCAGGAGCCCCATGGAAAACAGGTTGTTTTTAGAAGAAAAACAGGTAGAAAAGGGTTATCGTAACAATGCTGAGGAGCCGAAAACTCTGGCTGAAAAGGATAAGCTGTAGAGCGAGGGCCGGCTTGAATATTCCTGCGTAGTAGGGGAATTGATGGCGAAACGCTCGGATAGGTGAGGAGAGAATATTGCCGACCAGCAGGGCGAGGATGATTTCCCGACTACTCATAGTTCCATCGGCGAGCAGGGCTCCGGCAGCGGCAAGACCGGCTGTGAATTCAGCGGCAACATGGAGGGCGATGATGGACATGGAGCCGGGCGAAAGCCAGGACAGAAAGCTCAGGTTCTGGGCCATGAACTGCTCGAGTTGGGCGAAAACGCCTATCTGATTGAAGATATAAAACAGGATATAGATCGGGACGGTAAAGCGGATAATCTTCAGGATTCGTCGTTTAAACCGTATCCAGGTTCGTTTCCAGGCGCTGCGGAGACTGTTGTCCTGGGCGATCTCCTTTTGATTGTCCAGCGAAACTGCCGTCCCTGTCAAGAGAAAGCGGCTGATCAGGCTGATGCCAAGGGTGCGGAGCAGGGCCGCACCGAAAGTGAGGCCGATGTAGGTGAAGGCGGCGCCCTTAATGAGGGGGGCTATTATAAAAAAAGTCGTCGGCAGGTGGAGGAAGTAGGTGGGCAGACTGTTAAACAGGTTGGCCAGAATGAGTTCCTTTTTACTGATTTCTTTTTTTTCAAACCCTTCGGAGAGCATGGTATTGGCAGCGACTCCTGAAAAAAAAGCCATGGAAAATGAGGCCCCGGTAAGGGGAGACATGTGGGCGAATTTTGTCAGGGGCCGGGCAACAACAGCTATTTTCCTGGTCCAGTTGAGTGCCTCAATGAAGTTGGCAAAGAGCAGGCCGATAGAGATATAGATAAGCAGTCGGACAAGCGGCCAGCCGAGCTGTTGCCATATCTGGTTGAATGTGCCTGCTGTATCCATGGGAAAAAAAGGGAAAAAGTGTCCTCCTCTCTAGAATTCTCCTGGGAAAGCTGGAGCGTACCAGAGAGGAGCGGCAGGGGGATCAGATTAATGGGGAATGATTTGCCTGTTCTTTTAGCGCAGTGAATTCAGCTTTTATTCCATGGTATTTGAACCACTCATGTAGGGGACGTCTCGTTCAATAAATCTGGCCATATCGTCCAGGCCCCGGTCACGGGCACCGGCATCCCAGTTGCTTTGGGCCTGTTGAGCTTTGGTCTGCGAGCGGGCAAAAAAGCGCTGGCGCTCCTTGAAGGTTTTGTTCCAGCTCTTGTACTGTTCTTTGGTCAATTTTTTAAAAAGCCCTTCTTCTTTCATTTTTTCGATTTCGGCATTTATTTTCGGCATCAGGCGGAGGTAGGGCGATTTTTTTGAAATCGTCATGTGAAAATACTGGACTGTTGCCGGGGTGTCGAGAAATTCAATTTTGTCTTCGGCATTGAGGAGTTTTGAGTAAATGATTGCCGGATAGAGATCCATGACAAGGTAATCAACGGTGCCTTGATTTAACATTTCAAAAGCACGCGGGTAGGAGACATAGGTTACATCCAGCTCCTTGCGGATGTAGGTGTCGAATTCCTCGCCGAAACTCTCACCGGTATTGGCAGCTCCTTTTTTTCCGACAAGTCCGTTCCAGGCTGAACAGGCGAAGCATTCTCCTTTTCTGACCACGATGACAACCGGACTTTTCAGGTACGGCAGGGAATATTCCATGTACTCCCGTCGTTCTTTGTTGTCATAGGCGGAAACAAGCATGTCAATGCTGCCGTTTTTTACACTTTCCTGGACCTGTTCCCAGGTGCCGCCGGGTTGAAGAATAAAGGGAACCTGCAGTTTTTCAAGAATGCGGGTTACCGCCTCAGGGCCGACACCGACCAGCTTGCCTGTCTTCTCCCAGACGATGGGCGGTGCCTTCGGATTGCCGCTGACAATCAGTGGGGCAGCGGCAGCGGCGGGTTTGAAGCTGAGCAGTACCGCTAAGAGAAGAGTGGCAAGAACAAAGAGTTGTCGCATGATGGGGCTCCGTTTCTGGTCGAAGTGGATGGTGTGTTGTCGGCAGTGAGCAGTTCGCATCGGAATGTAGAGGGAAAAAGACTGTTTCAGGGCGCCCTCTTTTTTGCAGGTTGGTTCGGTCCAACCTGCCGCCATGTTAGCTAACTCCTGAATCCTAATCGCTAATAGCTCAAATTAGAGCTTGATATACCAGAGGGCCGGTTAAAAATCAATTGTCGAAGAGGAGAGCAATGAGTGGGCATACATATTTTTCGGATCAGGTTGCTCGAGAATAAAATCGAACTGCTGTCTCACTTGGCGGGTCACTACTGCAAGGGGCGAAGGGAGAATACTGCTGTAAAGGATTTTTTGGACGGCAACGCTGCCGAACTGTTGGAGGCTGCTGAAAAAGGTTGAGGGGAAGTCAATGTAAATGCCGGTTGGGCTGTCTAATCCGGCAAGCTCGGAAGCCCGGTCAACAGCGTCTTCCAGTGAGCCGGTACCGTCGATCAGGCCAATTTCCAAGGCTGTTTTCCCATCCCATACCCGGCCCTCGGCGATTTCTTCAACTCGGGATAGTGGGAGTTTCCTTCCCTTGGCAACGATGCCGATAAACTGTTGATAGCCATGCTCTACCCCCATCTGCAGTGATCTGGACAGGGCGGAGGGAAGTTCTCTGGTTATGGAAATTCCCCCTGCCAGCGAGGTCGTTCCTATACCGTCGCTGAAAATACCGGCCCTGGCGAGGGCTTGTTCAAAGGTCGGCACTGCCCCGAATATACCGATGGATCCGGTCAGGGTAACAGGAGAAGCCAGGATTGCGTCCGCATCGGCTGAGAGCCAGTAGGCGCCGGATGCGGCCAGCGTGCCCATGGATATGACCACGGGTTTTCCTGCATCCTGGGTGAACAGGAGCTCCTGTCGAATGCGTTCAGAGGCAAAGGCGCTGCCTCCGCCACTGTCGATGCGCAGGACAACTGCCTTGATGTTTTTATTTTCCCGGGCCTTGCGTATCTGCAGGATGAGCGTATCAGCTCCGATCTGGCCGACGGATCCCTGGCCGTTGACAATATTGCCCTGGGCAACAATAATTCCGACGGCAGGGCTGTCTGCGGAGTGATCGGAATAGGAGGGAGTAATGGTGTTCAGGTAGTCGTAGAGTGATATTTTTTTAAACCCTGAACCGTTGTCATCTCTGCCGACCAGGCTGCTCAGGTAGTCATCAAGCTGCCGGTGGGTTTTAAGTCCGTCGATAAGGCCGACGTTCAGAGCCATGGCGGCCCCGTCACCATGTGCTTTTTCAAGAAAAAGATCCAGGTTGTTGATGAAGTTGTTGATGAGTTCGATCGGCAAACCCCGTTGTTTCCCTATGTCCCTGCAGTAGGTCGTCCAGAGCTGTGTCAGCCATTGCCGGTTTGCCTCTTTGGCTGCAGGGGACATGTTGTCCCGCAGAAAAGGCTCTAAGGCAGACTTGAAGGTGCCGACTCGAAAGACATGAAGTTTTATATTAAGTTTGTCGATCAGCTCTTTAAAGTAAAGGCGAAACACACCGAACCCGTGAAGGTCAATGCTGCCCATGGGATTAAGGTAGATTTCATCGGCAAAGGCCGCCAGGTAGTATTGGGACTGGTTGAACGTATCGTCTCCGGCAATTACGACTTTGCCGCTGTTTTTAAAACGTTCAATGGCCTGACCGATATCACGCAACTGGTTGAGACCGACATTCTTCAGTCCTGAAGGGGAGAGGACAAGCAGTTTAATCCGTTCATCATCAGCCGCACTGTTGACGGCATCGAGGATGTCCTGCAACAGGGTTTCCTCGTGGACAGGTGTACCGACAAATTTATTGATAATCCTGGCCATGGGGTCAATGGCTGAACGTTGTTCGACAATATTACCTTCGAGGGCAAGAACAAGGGCGGCGCCATTGGGTACTTTTGTCTGGGGATGAAAAAAGAACAGGCTGAAAAGGAACAGGAGCGACAGAAGAACGACAAGATTTGTGGCGACTTTTGCACCGGTACTCAGTGCTTTCCAACCCCACATGAAACAGACTGCTATAAAGGTAAATAATTTCTTCACAAGGACTCCCCGGCAACTCTGGGTTCATGACCTGTCAGCCTGAAGGGGCTTCAGGTCGCTGGTGCAGAGCTGACTATATAAAAATATGCGTACGTAATGTTCAGGACAATGTATTCAAAACAACCATGAACTGCGGTAATAGCTCTGTAGGTCTGCTTGAGCTACGCGAAAGCAGACAATAAACTGATGGCTGCCTGAACCGGTTAGGCGGTACCGGGGGTGGCTGTCCGCTTTCGTTTCACTCAAGCAGACCTACAAAACTGCGGTAATAGTTCACCAGAGTATTATGGGTATAATCAACATGCCTTTATCGATAGATTGCCTCGATTACGAATTCTGTTACTGGAGAAGAGTAAAGGAGATGTCAGGAAATTTCAAGTCTGAGGGTCTGGCCGAGGTCGTGAATGGAGTATGGTTTTTTTATGAAATGGGTTATGCCGAGTTTTCTCGCTCGTTCTATTTCAGTGGAATTGGAATAGCCGCTGGCGATTATGGCCTTTTGACCCGGCTTATGTTGAAGAATTTGCTGGTACGTTTCACAGCCGTTAATGCCGGGATCCATAATCATATCGATCATGACCAGATCAACCGCCTTCTCTTTGACAAATTTGACGGCTTCTTCGCCGCTGCAGACGGTATGGACACAGTAGCCGAGTCGTGAAAGAAGCAGACGGGCGATTTCGCGCTGGTTTGCCTGGTCATCGACGACCAGTATTTGCTCGCCGCATCCCCGGCTGGATTCCATGGAGGGAACCGGAACGGCATCTGCCGGTTTTTTATGGGTTACGGGAAAGTAGAGGGTAAAGGTGGTCCCATGTTTATTGCTCTCCAGGTCAATGTATCCGTCATGGTCATGGGCGGTATTCCAGACCACTGCAAGTCCTAATCCGGTGCCGCTTCGGCCGAGGATTTTTTTACTGTAAAAAGGGTCAAAGACATGGGGGCGGTCTTTTTCCGGAATCCCGTGTCCGTTATCCCGAACCTGCAGGGTGACGTATTCGCCGGGTTCAATCCGTTCGTAGCCGTCAATGGGAGATACCACGACACGGTTTCTGGTTATGATTAGGATATTTCCGTTTTTGCCTATGGCTTCGGCGGCATTGTTGACCAGATTCATGATCGACTTGGTGATATGGACCGCGGAACAGGAGGTGTTGAGGAGTTGACTGTCCATGTCGGAGGTGATCTCCAGGCCCGGATACCGTGTGCAGAGTTCCCTGCATTCAACAGAATTGCTGTAACCTGAAACAAGGGAGTTCAGGTTGTGGACCTCCTTTTTGCAGGTCGCTCCCCTGGCAACGGTCAGGAGGTCGCTGACAACGGCTGCGGCACGTTTGCCGGCCTCGCTGATCATGCCGATCTCCTCGCGGTATTTAAAGTCCTCCGGCAGATCCATGAGGAGCAGCTCGGGATAGGTGATGATGCCGGCCATGATATTGTTGAGATCATGGGCAACCGACCCCGCCATCAGACCGAGGAATTCCATACGTTTGGCGTCGGAAAGCTTTTGTTGCAGGGCAAGCTGTTTTTCCACGGCCAGTTTGGAGGTCGTGACATCACGGATCGCAGCGACCTGAGCGCCCCTGCCTGAATAGCTGATTCGCTTGACGCGAATTTCCACCGGGAACCGGCTCTCGTCCTTCCGGATCCCGATGGCCTCAAAGGGGCCGATGGTGTCTGAGCCGGACTGGAGATGAATGGTCCGTATTGAATCTCGATCCAGCAAAACATCAAAGATCTGGCGACCGAGCAGCTCCTTTTCTTCATACCCGAACATTTTACAGAGCTGGCTGTTGGCCTGCAGGAGGTTACCGGCGTCGTATATGATAATTCCTTCCCAGGTCGCCCGGGAAAGCTGGCGGAAACGTTTCTCACTGTTATGAAGTCGCCGTTCCAGCCGCTTATGTTCGATGCCGCGGGACAGGGTGCGGAGCAGCTGGTCTGGAACAAAAGGTGTGCGCAGGTAATCGTATATACCGCTGCGCAGAGATTCTACGGCGTTTTCCAGGGTGGCAAAGCCGGTGAGGATGATGACAACGGTATCCGGATACTTTTTTTTGAGTATGCCGGCGATTTCCAGCCCGCTTATATCGGGGAGGCCGATATCGAGGAGGACGGCATCATAATGATTATTTTCAAGATGGAAAAGCGCTTCCTGGCCGGAGTGGGAAACGGTACTGTCATATCCCTCCGTCGCAAGCAGCATGTTCAGACTGGCACAAAAGTTCGGTTCATCATCAATGAGAAGAACGGAATACCCCATGAATTATATGCCCATTTGTAGCTAATAAAAACCGGAAACTCGGAAGAACGTTTCTCAGATTCATATTATTTTACATGCTAAGGTGTCAAAACAATTGAACTGCAGGCCTTTCAGAAAGTCAAAGGAAAATGTATTATTTTTCGGAAAAATGGAAAGTCAGGGTTGTTCGATCGGTAGATGTACGGCAAATGTCGTTCCGCCGACCGAGGGGACAAGGGCAACTGAGCCTCCGAGTTCTTGAACAATCCGGTTGACGATTGCCAGACCAAGACCGCCATGGGCACCGTCTTTACTGGTTGTTCCAGCCTGGAACAGGGTGTCCTGCAGGCTCTCGGCTATGCCGGGTCCATCATCTTGAACGGTAATGATGGCCTCCTCCTGTTTGGCCGTCTTTTTTCCCAGAGCTGTTGTCACTGTGATTGTCCCGGTACCATCCAGGGCGTCAATGGCATTGTTGAGCAGGTTTGTTATGATTTGCCTCAGACAGTTGCTGTCGGTTGCAAGCGGCGGGATGTCCATGTCGGGGTTAAACTCTATGGTGATCTCACTGTTGCTTAAGCTGCCGACAGTATAAAAGCGAATAATCTGTTCAAGCATTTGATTAATGTCAATTTTTTCTACATACGTGAGATGCTTCTCTGTCGCTATGTCAGTAAGTTGTTGAGTTATCAGGCCTATCCTTTCAAACTCTTTGTCAAGAATGGAGAGCTCTTCACTGAGTTCTTCCTGGTCTTTGAGCTTCAACTCAAGAATTTTGAGATAGTTTCGCAGGATCGCCAGGGGATTATTTATCTCGTGGGCAATTTTTCTGGCCAGCAGGGCGGCTGCTTCGAGACGTTCGGCGGCAATCCGTTCCGCCTGCCTTTTCTGCCACTGCTGCATGTACAGACTGGTCGCCGCCTGTGCTGCCAGCAGCTGCAAAGGGGTGGAATTGCTGATTAGATTGAGATGAGCACTTTCAGATACGCCTACAACAACAAGGCCAACCGGTTCCTGCTGGTAATGCATGGGGGTAATAATCATACCCTCTGTTCCGAGCAGGGTTGCCAACTGGGTGTCAAGCAGGGTGTCGTCCTGTTCAGGACGGTTCATGAAGGAGTGCAGGATCTGGTGGAGTTCAATCGAACGTGCAGGCAGACTTTCCCGGTGTCGTTCCAGGTCGAAACGAAGAGAGGAAACTTGGTGAGATAAGGGATTATCACTTGAACAGGAGCCGCTGAGTTCTTTTGTTTTCGGGTCAAAGAGTAGCAGGAAACTTACTTCCTCGTTAAAAAGGATTTTAAGGCTCTGCTCCAGGGCGCGGCTTATTTGATCCTGGTCCTGCGCTTTGAGGAGGCTTTCCATAACCCCTGTGAGTTGCGTTATGTCACGAATTCGACTGATTAATCCGCTGCATGTTTCCTTATGGATGCTTTCACTTTCCGGTTCCGGTTCAAGGGCTGATTTGCTGTTTTTGGGAATTCGGATACCAAGCTGGTGGGCAACTTCCTGAATCTGTTCATCTATACCTTGCTGTAACTTTTCAATCTGACCGGGCGCAAGCCGGAAGAACTGGTCGGCAACCTCGTTACACTCCTGTTCCGGGTTGTCACTGTGACTGATGAGATCGGCCAGAAATATGATTCGGGTCAGAGGGAGACCCTGTGCAACTTCATCGGTTGGGTAGTGGTGATACCGGATGGCGTCATGTATGAGCGAGGGCAGGCCCCACTGCTCGGCCAGCCAGGCCCCGGCATCACAATGATTTATGTGCAGTTTTTCCTGTTCAAGAAACGCTAGTCGACCATTGTGACAGCGGATGCCCTTGAGCAGCAGCGGTGCATATTTACCTGGAAAGGCCATCCAGAGCAGTAGCTTGCCGAGATCATGGAGCAGCCCGGCAAGATAGGCTTCGGGAGGATTGGGATAGGAAACGGCTTCGGCAATTCGACTGGCAATGATTGCGTTCTGGTAGGAGTGATACCAGAAGCGGTCGATATTGAGCAGTCCGTTGGTCTCAACCCGGCGGAAAACCTGTTGGACCGAGACTGAAATGGCAAGATTCTTTACAGCGTTGGCACCAAGGTACACAACCGCCTGATGAATATCGACGAAGTTGGACCTGGCCCCGATAAAAGCGGAGTTGCAGAGTTGAAGAACTTTGGCTGCAAGGGCGGCATCCTTTTCCACCAGTTTACTGATTACCTGCAGGTCGATTTCGGGTTGATGGCAGGCGTCAATCAGCTGGACCAGTATCTGTGGAATGACGGGCAGGTTGCCTGAAACCTTGAGTTGCTGAAGGGGTTGATACGGGTCTGTGACCTTATTCATGGACGTTCTGCTCTATAAAATTTATTTATCTAATATTAAACTATATCAAAGAAAGGAAAGGAAATCCAGAAATCAGAATAAGAAAAGAGTATTCCTTCTTTTCGGAATGATGATGCCTGTGGCCATTAATTTTATGATCTATTACTTCCAGTAAACACGATGTGTTCCTTTTTCCTTGACCGGTTCCCGGGCGAGCATGTAAGAAGGTGGTGGAAGTACGTTCCTCCAGGTGTTTATTTTCGCCTGGCGTTTTGAGGGCACCTTGAAAAATTGCCTTTTCGCCCGATCTCTGCGTTATGCGCAAAATTTTATACTCGGAGGGAAGCGTAGACTCCGATATCATGTATATGCCTGTGGTAAAATTTTTCGCATGCCTCGAAGTCTACGTTTTTCTGATCTCGAACGAAAATTCTACTTTTTCAAAGTTTCCTTGAGTTGCATATTCTTGCACGTTTTTTCTGTATGATTTAGGATATTAATTACTTAATCCGGGTTTATGTTGTTCATGTAACCCGGCAACTTCGGAGAAAAAAATGGATGTAAATGGAACAGCGTATCGTTCTATATGGCTGGCCGATGACGGTCGGCAGGTCGAAATTATTGATCAGACCAGGTTGCCGCATGAATTTTCGGTGATTACTTTGACCACTCTGGATCAGGCTGTGACCGCCATTCGTGATATGCAGGTCAGGGGAGCGCCGCTTATTGGAGCGACAGCCGCCTACGGTTTTTGCCTTGGCCTGCACCAGGGAACAACAGATAACGTACTCGAAGAGGTCGCCCGAGTCCTTGTCGCCTGTCGGCCCACTGCCGTCAATCTGCGCTGGGCCGTACAGCGGATGCTGGCGGTTCTTCTCCCTCTGCCCGAACAGGATCGTCTGCAGACCGCCTATACCGAAGCGGCTGCAATCTGTGAAGAAGATGTGGCGACCAATGCCGCTCTCGGCGGACACGGCGCAGAATTAATCAGGGCAATCCGGGAGAAAAAAGGAAAAAACGGCCCGGTTAATATCCTGACTCACTGCAATGCCGGCTGGCTGGCCACCGTAGATTGGGGGACAGCCCTTGCTCCGGTTTTTCGTGCCAGTCAGGACGGTATTCCGGTCCATGTCTGGGTCGATGAAACCCGGCCCAGAAATCAGGGCGCCCATCTGACCGCCTGGGAACTCGTTTCCGCCGGGATTGATCATCATCTCATCGTTGATAATGCCGGCGGACATCTTATGCAGCACGGGAAGGTTGATATCTGTATTGTCGGCACCGACCGGACAGCGGCAAGTGGCGATGTCTGCAACAAGATCGGCACCTATCTCAAAGCACTTGCCGCCCTTGACAATAGAATCCCTTTTTATGTTGCTCTGCCGGGCTCAACCATTGACTGGGAAATTTCCGATGGTGTGGGGGAGATTCCGATTGAGGAACGCGACCAGGATGAGGTTCTTGTTGTGCAGGGTCTTTGTGGGGACAAGGTCGATGGTGTCCATATTGCTCCTCCAGAGACCCCGGCCGCCAACCCTGCCTTTGATGTAACTCCGGCCCGACTGGTCACCGGCCTGATTACCGAGCGCGGTATCTGTCCGGCCAGTACCGAGGGGCTCCTGTCTCTGTATCCGGAGAGGAAATAATGCCGGCTCATTCAAGACGTAATGCTCTGTTGCAGGCGGCTCTAGCCATGAACAGGGTCGAGCTTAATCAGGGAACATCGGGCAATCTCAGTCTGCGCCTGGAGGAGGATTTTTTGATTACTCCTTCCGCTCTTGCCTATGACCAGTGTCGAGCGGCTGATCTTGTCCGGCTCAACATGAAAGGGAAGGTGGTGGGCGGCACCCGCAAGCCGTCATCTGAATGGCGGATCCACCGGGATATTTATCTGCATAAACGCGAGGCCGGGGCCATTCTCCATGCCCACCCGCCCTGGTGCACAACCCTGGCCTGTCTGCAGCGGGATATCCCGCCCTTTCATTACATGGTCGCCGTTGCCGGGGGCAATTCGATTGCCTGTGCCCCGTATGCCCTGTTCGGCAGCAGACAGCTGTCTGACAATGTGCTGGCTGCCCTTGATGAAAAACGCTGTGCCTGTCTGCTGGCCCATCACGGTATGGTTTGTTTCGCTAAGGGGTTGACAGAGGTGCTTGCCCTGGCCATTGAAGTGGAAAACCTTGCCCGGGTGTATGTTCAGGCCCTGCAGGTGGGTAAGGTGCCGCTGCTGACGACCCGGGAGATGGAAGCGGTAACAAGGCAATTTGAGGACTATAAAAATCCTGAATGTTCAGGTGTCGGAGCAGAGGAGTAGAGCGTTCGTCGGCCTGCATAACGCTCCACAATCTAAGTTGTATTGATTACGACCTGTTTTGCCGGCCTAAAGGCAAAAGCGGACCTGAGCCTTTAGCAACAGCTTAAAAACCAGAGAGGAAAATATGAAATACAAAATACTGGGTATTGTTATTTTAGCAGGAATTGCCATTCAATTCGTTCCGTATGGAAGGGAACACTCAAATCCACCTGTCATTGCCGAACCGGCCTGGGACTCCCCGAGGACAAGGGAACTCTTTTTTAAGGCCTGTTCCAGTTGCCATAGTAACGAAACGGTATGGCCCTGGTACTCCAATATGGCACCTGTGTCCTGGTTAATTCAACGTGATGTTGATGAGGGGCGGGAGCATTTTAATGTTTCCATGTGGGGAGAGCAGAAAAAGAATGAGGGGGATGAGGCGGTTAAAGAAGTTACGGAAGGTGAAATGCCGCCCTGGTTCTATGTAATTCCCAACCCGTCGGCTCGATTGTCGGAAAAAGAAAAAGCAGAATTTATACAGGGCCTTCGTGCAACATTTGGTGAAGAAAAGGAAAAAAACGGCCATGTAGAAGACGAGGATTGATTTGCGCAAACTGCGGGAGAATAGTGGCGTGTTCAATTCTGGTGGAGCTGTTCATGTTTAATGTGATAGGTTTGGTCTTTATTATCGTATGAGCAGCAATTCCCGGACAGCGCTCAAACGACGCAATAGCGTGATGTATTAAAATAGGTTTTGAACATTTTGAAAAATAATGCAAAATATTTAAATTTTCCTTGACATATCAATAGGTTAGCGATTTTTTGCCTTTTTGTAAGGATAACAACAGCTTACAAGGAGGCAACCATGCCGAACCAAATTAAAGCTATCGTGAAAGCACACAACAGAAATATTGCACGCAGAAAGGAAATTAAACTGCGCAAGCATTTAAATGCTGATGCTCTGTTGTCTACCAAGGGGTATAATAGCCTGAAATCTCACGGTTATACTCACAATAAAATCGTGCTGTCAGATTCTGGTGATCCTGCTCATGTAGCGTTGCCTGGCGTCCACCGCATAGCTTCTTTGTTGAAACGTTGGCTGATTGGTACTCACCAGGGGGCAGTAAGCAAAAAGCATTTGGATTACTATCTGGACGAATATACGTTTCGTTTCAATCGCCGTACATCAAAAGCTCGGGGTTTGCTTTTCTACCGCCTGCTTCAAAATGCTGTGTTGATTGGTCCAGCGCCTTATCACCAACTCACAGCCGGAGAACAAGAGCGAGGGCGCCGACCAGAAAAAATATAACGAGAGCGAAGTGAATACCCCCTATGGAAAATTGTACCCATAATGGGCTGTTTTCTATTTCATGCTGCTACCAAAGCTGGTTTTTTTGAATCCAGACTCCTTGGCTGGCAAAATTTAAACTTTTAGACGGCTATACTTGGCTGTCCGGGAATTGCTGGCAAAATCGCAGAACAATTTTATTCACCATGTCACGACCGTTACGAATAACATACCCCGGAGCCTGGTATCACGTTATGAACAGGGGCAGACGCCGGGAAGATATTTTTACCGACAGCCTGGACTACCAGCTTTCCCTGAATGTTCTTCAGGAGACCATCGTTCTGCACGACCTCCCAGTCTGAATTGACCCAGATGTACATCTCTGTCTAACATGTTGAAATAAAACGAAAAAATCATTTAGCTCGGTCACGAAAGGGCATAACGGCTCAACCTTTCAGCAGAGGAGTAGAGACTCCGTACATTGACCGGGTCATGGCGGGCAGGAACATGGTCCAGGGGAAAGGACCCTTGCAGATCGGTACCGTCCCCTGGCTCAGTTTCCAGTCACCATATCCTGAGCTTTTCTGGGTGATGAAAGCGTCAAGGGCGGGATCCAGATCTGTTTCCAGGTTATTAACATCCAGTCGCAGGCCGCTTGAGTCGGTCAGCGGTAGGTTCATGAGTGTAGAGGGCAGCCTGCCGCAGAATTGATTACTGTTGAACCGGAAATAAACAAGCTGGGACAGATTGCCGATACTGGCTGGAATTGGGCCGGAGAGGGTGTTGTTGTAGATGTAGAAATGAGTCATGTTGGCAAGCCGACCTATTGTAGAGGGAAGGGGACCGGTTAGATTGTTGTCTTGCAGGAAGAGTGTTTTCAGGATGGTACACTTGCCGATTTCCGCTGGAATCTGACCGTCAAGTGAGTTGCCGTTGAGGATAAGCGATGTCAACTTTGTCAGGTTTCCTATTTGAGAAGGAATGTCGCCGGCGAGGGCGTTGTCGGAAAGTCGGAGATCGACCACGTTGACCAGGTTGCCTATTTCCGGAGGGATGTTTCCAGTAAGGTCATTGGCATAGAGATGGAGATTAGTCAGGTTGACGAGATTGCCGATTTCCGCCGGAATGGCATCGGAGAGACTGTTGTAGGTAAGTCTGAGTTCGGTCAGGTTAGCCAGATTTCCGATTTCCGGTGGAATAGTACCCTTGAGGTTGTTGGAATACAGGTTTATCTTTGTTACGGTTGTATTGTTCGCATTACAGGTGACGCCGTGCCAGTTGCCCTCACAGGGATCGGTTGTGGCAGAGTTCTCCCAGCCGGTTTTATTTGTCCAGTTTGCCCCGTTCGTACTGTCATAAAGGGCGACCAGGGCGGCCTTTTCCGTGGCTGAAACCTCGGCCTGAATCCAAGACGTATTTGAGAACAGAGTGATCAGGGTGAGAAGAGTTGTCAGGACGTTGGTGAAAAGGGGGTGTGATCTGTTCATAATATCCTCCATGTGCGAGATGATGAACAGGGGACAGGTTTAAAAATGAAACATTTCCCTCAATAAATTTTAGCGCAGATCCACCAGGATGGCAAACACAAAAAGCAAAAAAAAAGGGGGCAAGTCTTCTGTTGATTCTTTTCAAGGTTCCCATAAATGGGGTCAGAGTAAAATTAAATAAAGTTTAATTTTACTCTGACCCTAATATTATTACTAATAATACTGACCCTGATAATACTAATAATAAAGGCAAGATGCCAAAACCATTTCCGCTGCCCGAAGCAGCATGGATAAACCAGCATGGCTGGACCAGATTTTTTACCGTCTCAGCCACAACGAACGATGAAAATAGCCCGGATCGACATCACTTCGTGGGCGATTTTCAGATAAACAAGCCCGATGTGAGTCAGGGTATTCTATTTTAACTTATGACAATGGGTGTCTCATTTTCATTGACATGTTCCGTGATGCATACTTATGCTTAGCGGTACCTAACCTATGATAACCATGCAAATGGAGAAATGTTTATGATTTGGAACAATGACACGCTAAAGGCGCTCGCTGAATCACAGTCGTCCTGGGCGGTCGATGCAGAAGGCGATTGCCTCAGAATATCTAACGATGAGGGGATCGACGCCTTTATTTATGTGGGCGACAAGCAAATTATCGCTGAGACAGCACTATTCCCAGCTGCCAGGGTCACCGACAAAGCGACGATGAATGATTTGATTCTCCGCACCCACCACTTGCTCCCACTTACCACTATTTGCATCAAGAAGATTGATGGTGAAGATTACTATACCGCCTTTGGTTCCCTCTCCGTTGAGAGTAAGAATAGTGTAATTGTTGAAGAAATTGAGACTCTATTTGCCAATGTTGGTGAGTTTCTAGAATTATATAACGAGCACCTGACTGAGGAGGGCGCAGCATGAGTCTAAAAAAATTATGGACCGCTCTGCGCGGAGCTGCTAGCGAAGGTATTGAGGCTGCCGCTGACACGCAGTCAATCCGAATTTTGGACCAAGAGCTACGTGAAGCCAAAAAAGAACTAAAGGCCTGTGATGAGAATCTGACCAAGATTATGGCCAAGCGCAAGATGGCGGAAAACAAGGCTAATGCCTTAAAAGCAGATGTTGAAACCTATACCAATCATGCCATTGCTGCAGCTGAAAAGGGCGACGAGGCCCTGGCAATTGAATGCGCTGAGCGGGTTGCCGATCTTGAGGCAAATTTTGAGACAGAGCAAAGTATACTCAATAGTTTCCTGTCATCGGAACAATCCCTAAAAGATAATATTGCCAAAGCCAAGACCAATGTTCGCCGTATGGAGCAACAAATAGATCAGGTAAAGGCAACTGAATCTGTCCAGAAGGCTCAAATCGCTGTTTCAACACGTCACATGGGCGCCAACAGTAAAGTAAAAACTGCTTTGGACAGTCTTGAGCGTATTAAAGCCAAGCAGGAGCAACGCAGCGCCGAGCTGGCGGCGGCAGAGGAACTTGCCAATGAAGAAAGCGGCAGTAGTCTCGATGCCAAACTGAGATCAGCAGGCATTCAGCCTGGAGGTCAGATAAGGGGCAACGATAAACTGGCGCAAATCCTCGCTGCCAAGAAATCTCTTTCGTTGGGTGCGCCACCAACGCCCACAAAATTACTTGTAAGTGACTAACCCCATGCCGCAAGTCGGAAAGTTGAATAAGGTATTTTAAAGAAGCCACTATGTTTGGAAATCTGTTCGGAACAAAACCAGAAAAAAAAGCCCCTTCTGATGCACCATCCATCATGGGCTTACGATTACGCGGCAGTTTTGAAATTGATGCACTGCTTCTTAAGCTCACGGAAAATGAATTAGTTATTAAAGGTTGTGTTGCGACCCATATCATCAAAGCAGCTGGCATAGTTGATCTCGACGGTACTTTTGTATTTCGATTCTACACCGATGATGATGCGTTTTTGCAAGTGATCGCTGAAGGAGGAAAGTCGGACGAACATGTAGTTGACGTAAAGTTATTTCACTTCTACGACACCCGGGATGTTAGTTCTCAGTCTGTCTGGGACCGGCTCCTGAACGAGGAAATTGGTGTACCCGCCTACGAACTTGAAGGACACTCTTATAATCGCGTTTGGACTTCCGTTAGCGACTATCACAATCCTGTACACATGGCTGAGAAAACGTATGACGATGAAGGAGATTTCTCTGTGACAGATCAGTTTACTATGCTTTTTGAGCGGCCCCTCTCTGGCGGTCAGACAGAATCACTTTTACTCTCTGCAGAGGAAAAAGAAGAAGAGTCCGGTAATCTTGGGCGCTGTTTCGTTCTCAGTACTGGAATCTCTTTGTCTTCTGCTCAAATAACTATTCACGGATAAACCAGCATGGCTGGACCAGATTGTACAGGTCACAGCCACAACAAACTATGAAAATAGCCCGGATCGGCATCACTTCGTGGGCGATTTTCGGATAAACCAGCATGGCTGGACCAGATTGTACAGGTCACAGCCACAACAAACTATGAAAATAGCCCGGATCGGCATCACTTCGTGGGCGATTTTCGGATAAAAATATGGAAAATAATGACTTAATAACAAGTCTTCTTCATTTCAGTGCCTATTTTGGGATGTCGCTGCTCTTTCTGGTGATATTTAAGTTTGTCTATAAATTTATCACTCCCCATGATGAGTGGAAGCTGATCAAGGAAGAGCAAAATACTGCTGCTGCTATCGGGTTTGGTGGTGCAGTGTTAGGTTTTGCCATTGCTCTGAGCGGCGCCGTCAGCAATTCAGTATCAATGGTTGATTTTGCCACCTGGGGTGCAGTTGCTTTGGTTGCCCAATCACTGGCCTTTGCCCTTGTCCGTTTCGGCTTCATGCCTCGTATCATTCATCGTATCGAAGCCAACGAAATCAGCGCCGGTATCATGTTGGCCGCAACCAGTATCGCCGTCGGTCTGCTAAATGCCGCCTGCATGACTTATTGAAGGAGGCGATCATGAAACGAACTAAGCATATCAACCTGGACATGATGAGGAAGGGTTTGAAACCCCTGGCTATTAGTATTACGGTAGCCACCTTAGCAGGATGTGGCAACCAGGAAGAGGTTAAGATTGTCAGTTCGGTTGAAGAGTGTGCCTCCAAAACCGAGCTTAATCTTGTGGAGTGTGAAGCAGCTTACCAAAAGGCGGTGGCTGAGGCAGAGCGTACGGGCCCGAAATACAATTCCAGGGCCCAATGTGAAGCTGAATTTGGCCGAGGACAGTGTGGGGCAAGTCGTAGTGGCAGTGTTTTTATGCCGATGATGGCTGGATTTATGGTTGGCCAAATGTTTTCCGGCAATAACAACTACGGTGGCGCAAGCTATAACCCTGTTTACCGATACAACCGTCCATCTTCTTCGCTGAACAATCGCATTATGACCGCAGATGGCACCGTTATTGGGAAACCAGGGCAAAACTCTTACCGGGTAAGCAAATCCAGTATGAAATCCAAGCCAACAGTCACAAGAACAGTTTCTCGTGGAGGCTTTGGTTCTGTTGCTTCAGCAAAATCCAGCTGGGGTGGAGGACGAAGGTCCGGCGGCTGGGGAGGATAATAAATTTATGCTGCGCATACCCATCAAGGAGCGGCCAAACTGGGAAGATAAAGCCGATGAATTTGGTTTTAAGTTTCACTCCATGCACGGAGAGCGTTATTGGGATGAACGGGCCTATTATCAATTTTCTTTGCAGCACATAGAAAATGATATTGAAGCACCAACCGAGGACATTCATCAAATGTGTTTGTCTGTTGTCGAGAAGGTTGTTGCAGATGACGAGCTTATGGGCCGATTCCGTATTCCAGAGAGTCACTGGGATTTTGTGCGAAATTCCTGGATTAACGGCGATCCAAGCCTGTATTCCCGTCTTGATTTTGCCTACTCCGGCAAAGGGTATGCAATGCTTTACGAAAACAATGCAGATACCCCCACCAGTACTTATGAGAGCGGTTTCTGGCAGTGGCTATGGCTGCAGGATAATGTTGACTCCGGCGTTTTGCCAAGGCATGCAGATCAATTCAACAGCCTGCAGGAAAAGCTTATAAATCGATTCAAAGATCTGCAGTACCTGACGCCTGATCGCGAGCTGCACTTTAGCTGTTGCAAAGATACCGAAGAGGATCGTGGTACCGTCCAATATCTTGAGGATTGTGCCAAAGCTGCCGGTATCAATACCAACTTTGTCTATGTCGAAGATATTGGTCGCGACAAGAAGGGAAACTTCAGCGATTTGCAAGACCACGTAGTCAGCTGGATGTTCAAACTCTACCCCTGGGAATTCATGTTCTGTGAAGAGTTCAGCAAATTTTTGGGGACAAATAACCTTCGCTGGCTTGAACCACCCTGGAAAAGCATCATTTCCAACAAGGCATTGCTCCCTATGCTGTGGAAAATGTTTCCCAGTCACCCAAATCTTCTGCCGGCATTCTTTGAGGACGAACTTCATTTGGCAGCTGATTGTACTTCCATGGTAAAAAAACCAATCTTTTCCCGTGAAGGCGCCAATATTTCGATCATTCGCAATAAATCAGAAGTGGCCGCATCTCCTGGTCCTTATGGCTCGGAAGGTTACATCTATCAATCCACCCATATGCTGCCTAAATTTGGTGAAAACTATACGTTGATCGGCAGCTGGCTGGTCGACGATGAAGCTGCAGGGATCTCTGTGCGTGAGGACTCCGGGCCAATTACGCAGGACATGAGTCGGTATCTTCCCCACATCATTCTCTAGTTTTTGGGCACTCCCCTCCTCTCTGTACGTTAATTCAGTTCATTGCATCAAATTTTTATTTATAAATGAACGGGACCAACCGTTATGTCGGCAACACCCCAAAAAACCAGGAAATGGACAACCGAAGAGTCCATAAATCTCTATGGTATTGACCGGTGGGGAGCTGAGTACTTTTCTGTTGATGAACATGGGGATATTGTCATCTCCCCAAACGGTACGGAAGAGGGACCTCGGGTTAGTTTGCCCAAAATTGTTAAAGGTATGCTTGACCGGGGTATGAATATGCCTGTGCTGCTCCGGATTGAAAATATACTCGGCTCTCAGATTAAGGCGCTTCATGAAACATTTGCCAAGGCCATAAAAGAACTTAATTATAACGGTTCTTATAAAGGCGTCTTTCCCATAAAAGTCAATCAGCAGGAACAGGTTGTTGAGGCCATTACCCAATTTGGCCGCAAATTCGACCATGGCCTTGAAGCCGGTAGTAAAACGGAACTGATTGCGGCTATCTCAATACTGCAAAACCGTAACGCCTGCCTGATCTGCAACGGTTACAAGGATGCAGAGTTTATTGACCTTGGCTTGTATGCCACCAAAATGGGGCTGCAATGTTTTTTTGTGATTGAAATTCCCGGAGAACTTGACCTTATCCTGGAACGGGCCGCCATAATCGGAGTACAGCCTAAACTTGGCCTGCGGATTAAACTTGCAGCCAGGGCCGAGGGCAAGTGGGCCGAATCCGGCGGTGACAGCAGTGTGTTTGGGCTTAACATGAGCCAGATAATTCATATTGTTGACCGGCTCAAAAACGAAAACAAACTCGACTGCCTTCGTCTCCTGCATCATCATCTTGGCTCGCAGATTTCTAACATCAGGGACATTCGGGTCGGGGTCATGGAGGCGAGTCGAATCTACGAAGAGTTGGTCCAGGAGGGTGCACCTATGGGACACCTTGATCTTGGCGGCGGGTTAGCGGTTGATTATGACGGCAGCCGAACCAACGAACCCTCCAGCAGAAACTATACATTAGGCGAGTATTGTAATGATATCGTTGAGACTATTGCAACGGTCCTTGATAAGAGCAACACCCCCCATCCAACCATAATAACGGAGTCCGGCAGGGCAACAGTGGCCTGTTACTCTATTTTGTTGTTCAATGTCCTCGATGTCTCGTCCTATACTCCTCTCCCAATTCCCAAAAAACTTCCTGAAACGTCGAACGATTTACTGGAGAACCTCTTATACGCCTACAATATGGTTACTCCTGAAGATATTCAAGAGTGCTATAATGATACGTTTTTTTATCGGGATCAGGCCAGGCAGTTATTTGAACATGGTCAAATAAGTCTTCGAGAGCGGGCCATTGCTGAAGACCTTTTCAGGCATATTTTGATAAAAATAGCCAAAACAGCGGCAAAATCAGAACATGTCCCCCGTGAAATTCAAAAAATTCATGACCTTTTGTCCGATGTTTACTATGGCAACTTTAGTGTTTTTCAATCCTTGCCTGATGTCTGGGCGATCAATCAACTTTTTCCGGTTAGCCCCATTCATCGGCTGGATTAGGAGCCATCACGTCCGGCAATTATTGCAGATATTACCTGTGACAGTGACGGCAAGATAGATCTGTTCCCGAACTCCAATGGGGCCAAAAAGACGATCATGCTCCATGATCTCAAAGAAAATGAAGAGTACTACCTCGGCGTTTTCCTGGTTGGGGCCTATCAGGAGACCTTGGGAGATTTGCATAATCTATTTGGCGATACCAATGTCGTTTCTATTAATATAAACAATGACGGTTCCTATGAGTTTGTCCGTGAACTGGAGGGGGACTCGGTCGCTGACATACTTTCCTATGTTGAATATGATGTAAAAGCCCTAAAACAACGAATTAAAAATTTTGCTGAAGATTCTATCCATAAAGGGTTTATCAAGGTAAAGGACCGGCAAGTCATTCTCCGAATGTTTGACAAGGGCTTACGTGGTTATTCTTATTTTGAACGAGAATAAGTCAGGGGGGATGCGATGTCAAAAATACTTATTATTGGCGCCGGTGGGGTGGGCTCTGTTGTCACCCACAAATGTGCGCAGGTAACGGAGGTGTTTGCTGAAATTTGTCTTGCCAGCCGAACGGTGAGCAAGTGTGAGAATATTGCGGCGCAAATTAACAAACCAATCCGCACAGAACAGGTCGATGCTGATAATGTAGCGGAATTAGTGGCCTTGATTAATGATTTCAGGCCGAACCTGGTGTTGAATGTGGCCTTGCCCTATCAGGATCTCCATATCATGGATGCCTGTTTGGAGACCGGGGTGGATTACCTGGACACCGCCAATTATGAACCGCCAAATGAAGCGAAATTTTCTTACAAATGGCAATGGGAGTATCATGAACGTTTCGCCAAAAACGGTCTTATGGCCCTGTTGGGAAGCGGCTTTGATCCTGGTGTGACCAACGTCTTTACGGCCTGGGCCAAAAAGAAGCATTTTGATGAAATGCATTATCTTGATATCATTGATTGTAATGCCGGTGAGCATGGTCAGCCCTTTGCGACAAACTTCAATCCTGAAATCAATATCAGGGAGGTTAGCCAGCAGGGAAAATTCTATGAGAATGGAAAATGGCTGGAAACTGCACCCCTCAGTCAATTTCAAAGTTTTGACTTCCCTGCGGGAATCGGCCCCAAAAACATCTATTTGATGTATCACGAGGAATTAGAATCCTTGGTTAAACATTTCCCGGAAATAAAGCGGGGCCGGTTCTGGATGACATTTTCCGATCAATATTTGAATCACCTTAAAGTTCTGCAGAATATTGGTATGACAAGTATTGCACCGATACTGTATGAGGGGCATGAAATAATCCCATTGCAGTTTCTAAAAGCAGTGTTACCTGATCCCGGTGCACTGGGCCCGCTCAGCAAAGGAAAAACCTGCATTGGCTGCCTGATTCGCGGGATTAAAGACGGTAAAGAGAAAGCCTATTACATCTATAATATTTGCGATCACCAGAAATGTTATCAAGAGGTGCAATCTCAGGCAGTTTCCTATACAACCGGCGTGCCGGCCATGATCGGGGCGATGATGATGCTAAACGGCAGTTGGCGTGGCAAAGGCGTTTTCAATATGGAGCAGTTCGACCCTGAGCCGTTTATGCAGAAGTTGAATCTGCATGGCCTGCCCTGGATGGAATACCAGGGAGACCTTGCCGAAATTTTGTTATGATTATTGATGGCGAAACCGTAAACCTGCAATTGGTAACCGTTCACCAAGATAAATTTATCCCATCATTTTCATCCTAAAAAAGCGTTCGTTCCAGACTCCTTGCAAGTCCACCCGGAAAGTTTTAGTATTGCTGGCTATATGCCTGATAACACCAGTGCTTTGTTTCGCGTTAAAAGAATCTTTTTTTTAAAAAGCCAACCGCCAATTTTCTTTACAAAAGATATTCATATAAGAACTATTCTCAGTAGAGACACATGGTGAGCTGGAAAAATCACTCCCATTCTATCAAAACCCCTTAGAGGTTTGTCGTGGATGACATCGACAAAAAAGAACTCAGCGAAATAGATATCTGTGACCTGTTTATCACCCCGGCAATCAAGGATGCTGGCTGGGATCAGATGACACAGATCCGGCGTGAAGTAACCCTTACACCAGGCCCCATTATTGTCCGGGGCAATATGTCTGCCCGCAACAAGAAAAAGAAAAAATTTGCTGACTATGTCCTCTCTTATAAACCCGGAGTACCACTTGCCGTTGTAGAGGCAAAGGATAACAACCACACAATCAGCCATGGCATGCAGCAGGCTCTGGGTTATGCTGATATCCTGGAAGTCCCGAGCATCTTTAGTTCCAATGGTGATGGTTTCGCCTCACATAATAAGGTACCAGCACCTGGTGAAGATATTGAAACCGAACTACCCCTTGAGCAGTTCCCGCCACCACTCACTCTCTGGCAACGCTATAAAAAATACCGAAATATCGAAGACACAACTGATGAATTACTGCTTGAGCCGTATCACCTGGACGGTTCAGGCAAGGAACCACGTTATTATCAGATCGAAGCCATTAACCGCGTTATTGAGGCGGTAGCCAAGGGGCAAAACCGCATATTACTAGTCATGGCCACCGGCACCGGCAAGACCTATACAACATTTCAGATTATCTGGCGGCTCTGGAAGGCAAAGGCGGTAAAACGTACCCTCTTTTTAGTTGATCGTAATATCCTGGCAGATCAAACGCTCACCAATGACTTTAAGCCCTTTGGCTCAGTCATGTCCAAAGTGAAGAACCGCAAGATTGACCCCTCCTACGAGATCCACCTTGCCCTCTATCAAGCCATAACCGGCCCGGATGAAGAGGATAAGATTTTTAGAAATGTCTCACCTGACTTTTTTGATCTAATCATCATTGATGAGTGTCACCGGGGCTCTGCCGCCGAAGATTCTGCCTGGCGTGAAATCCTGGAATATTTTTCCAGTGCTATCCAACTGGGTATGACAGCAACACCCAAAGAAACAAAGTATGTTTCCAATCTCAGCTATTTTGGCGATCCGGTTTACACCTACACCTTGAAACAGGGCATTGAGGATGGATTTCTTGCCCCGTATAAGGTGATCCGCATTGATATTGATAAAGATATCGACGGCTGGACACCACCAGCAGGCATGGTTGATGACCTTGGCCGGGATATCGAAGACCGAACCTACAACCAGAAAGATATGGATCGTATTCTGGTGCTCAATCAGCGCACCAAACTGGTCGCAAGGCGAGTAATGCAGTTCCTGAATGCCACCGATCTCTTCGCCAAAACCATTATTTTCTGTGAAGACATTGATCATGCCGAGCGCATGCGCAAAGCCATTGTCAATGCAGCCGGACAGGTCGCACTCGATAATGCAAAGTATGTGATGCGGATTACCGGTGACAGTGTGGAGGGCAAGGCAGAGCTTGATAATTTTATTGACCCGGAATCCACCTATCCGGTAATCGCCACCACCTCCGAGCTACTCAGCACCGGAGTGGATGCCAAAACCTGCAAGCTTATTGTGCTGGACAAGACCATCAACTCCATGACCACCTTTAAGCAGATCATTGGCCGGGGTACCCGAATTGAAGAAGAGCATAATAAATTCTTCTTCACCATCATGGATTTTAAAAAGGCCACCACCCTATTTCGTGACCCTGATTTTGACGGTGAACCGGTAATTATTTATGAACCAGGAACAGACGATCCTCCTCTGCCGCCAGACCCTTGCCCCGAAGATGATGATCCCCCTGAGCCTCCAGAAACAGGTGAGAGCAAAAAGGTGTATGTCAGCGGTGTAGAAGCGAAAATCATTGCTGAACGGATTGAATATATCGGGCCGGACGGCACCTTGATGACCGAATCCTATCGCGATTTTACCCGCCACCAGGTGCAGCAGGAGTTTACCTCCCTCGATGATTTCGTAAGACGTTGGAGCGGTGCTGCCAAAAAGAAGGCAATCCTTGAATTACTGGAAGAATACGGGGTTGTGCTGGATAATCTTGCCGACGAAGTGGGACGGGAATATGGTGATTTTGATCTGATCTGTCATATCGCCTTTGACCAGCCGCCACTCACCCGCAAAGAACGGGCAGAGAATGTAAAAAAACGTAATTATTTTAGCAAATACGGCGATCAGGCCCGGGCAGTCTTACAAGGCTTACTTGCCAGATACGCTGATGAAGGCATTCGCGCAATAGAAAACGCCAAGGTGCTCAAACTCAAACCCTTCAGTGATATTGGTACCCCAATGGAAATTATCAAACAGGTTTTTGGCGGCAAAGCGGCCTATGAAACTGCCGTTCAGGATTTGGAACAGGAGCTTTTTCGTGACTGGGACCAAGCCAAGTCCGCCTGACTAGGACAACCGTCTGGATTCCCGCTCAAAAGACTGCGGGAATGACGTGTTGTCGTGGTAACAGCTGCCTGTTCTCGTCATGCCCGAAGGCTGTTATCGGGCATCCATGGGAAATAAGCGTAAAATATTGCAAGATGTAAGTCGCCCAATGACTGGCTCGAAGTCTCCGCTTGTCTTGCCCATGCGCGGGAATGACGTGTTTCTTCTCGTCAGTTCAGATATGATATGGGGCAACCGTCATGCCCGAGTGCTGTTATCGGGCATCCAGAAAAACACTCTGAAAATCCAGATGTTGCATTACAGATAACTCAAAGCAGAATAATTATTCATGACCACCCAAAAACAGTTCTTCGTCTATATTTTAGCCAGTAAAAGAAACGGCACCCTATATGCGGGAGTCACCTCAAACCTTCCCCAACGTATCTACCAGCATAAAAATAATCAGGTTGAAGGGTTTACAAAGAAATACAATGTAAAACTACTGGTCTACTACGAGCCTCATGAGAACGCTGAAAGTGCCATTACCCGCGAGAAACAGCTCAAAAAATGGAACAGGGCCTGGAAGTTGAAATTGATTGAAAAAGAGAATCCCCATTGGCAGGATCTGTATGATTACATTATAAAGTGACTGGTCTTCCTGGCAGGCAAGACAGATATAAGCACCTGGGGCATTATATAACTTTAAAGTAACGATCTGTGTATAACCGTCGTGCCCTGGTGCAGTATATAACTTTAAAGTGACGATCTTGGTATAACCGTCATGCCCGAGTGCAGTATATGACTTTAAAGTGACGATCTTGGTTTAACCGTCATGCCCGAGTGCTGTATATAACTTTAAAGTGACTATTTGGGTGTAACCGTCATGCCCGAGTGCTGTTATCGGGCATCTCGTAATTTAGCTATTCTCTGGATTCCCGATTACGACCTCGGGGATGACGTTAATGAGGGAATGTAGGCTTTACAATACCCGAGTGTAGTTATCGGGCATCCAGAAAAACAACTAAATAAATTGGAGCAATGAAAATATGAGTAATGTGTCCGGCGTCATTAAATCCATCCAGGATATCATGCGCAAAGATGTAGGTGTGGATGGTGATGCCCAGCGCATCAGTCAGCTGGTCTGGATGTTTTTCCTGAAGATTTTTGATGATCGGGAAGAGGAGCTGGAACTGCTGGAGGATGACTACACCTCCCCTTTACCCGCGCACCTGCGCTGGAGTGCCTGGGCCAAAGATTCGGAAGGGATGACCGGCGATGAGCTGGCCGATTTTGTCAACCTCCAGCTTTTTCCCACCCTGAAATCAAAACTGCACACCCTGGGAGAGGACGGCAAAAAGGCACTGGTTGTGCGCAATGTATTTGAGGATGCCTACAACTATATGAAGTCCGGCACCCTTATGCGCCAGGTGATCAATAAAATCTGTGAGATTGATTTCAACAGTCAGAAAGACCGCCACACCTTTGGTAATATCTATGAACAGATTCTCCAAAGTCTGCAGAGCGCAGGCAATGCCGGTGAGTTTTATACCCCCCGGGCCGTAACAGAATTCATCGTTAATCGGGTTGATCCCAAGCTGCATGAAATCGTCCTTGATCCGGCCTGCGGTACCGGTGGTTTTCTGACCTGCACCATTGAGCATAAACGCAAACAGTATGTGCAGACAACAGAGGATGAGGAAGTTTTACAAAAATCCATCCGGGGCGTGGAGAAAAAGGCGTTGCCCCATATGCTCTGTGTCACCAATATGATCCTCCATGGCATCGATACTCCCACCAATATCAGGCATGATAATACCTTAAGTAAACCGCTGACCAGTTACGGAACACAAGATCGAGTCCATACCATTGTCACCAATCCGCCCTTTGGTGGGATGGAAGAGGATGGGATCGAAAATAATTTTCCCAAAGCCTTTCGTACCCGTGAAACTGCCGACCTGTTTGTCACCCTGATTATCCGTCTTTTGAAAAACAATGGCCGGGCCGCCGTGGTATTACCCGATGGTTTTTTCTTTGGTGAGGGTATGAAGACCCGCCTTAAAGAAAAACTGCTCAGCGAATGTAATCTACACACTATTGTTCGTCTGCCCAACGGTGTTTTTAATCCCTACACCGGCATTAAAACCAACCTGCTCTTTTTCACCAAGGGCCAACCCACAGAGCAGATCTGGTATTATGAACACCCCTATCCCGAGGGAGTGGTGAGTTATAATAAAACCAAACCCATGCGCTTTAAAGAGTTTCAGCCTGAAATCGACTGGTGGGGCAGCGAGGAGGATGGCTTTGCTGCCAGAAAGGAAACAGAACAGGCCTGGAAGGTGACCATTGATGAGATCAAGAGTCGCAACTACAACCTGGATATCAAAAATCCCCATATTGAGGAACTGACTCAGCATGACCCGGAAGAACTGCTGGACAGATACGCCAATGAGCAGCAGAAAATAGCCACCCTGCGGGATGAGTTAAAAACCATTCTGGCCGCAGCCCTGAATAATGGGAGTGCAGCCTGAATATGAATGCCCAGGATATGATAACAGAACATCTGGATATCTGGACCACTGCCCAGGAGCCTAAAAAATCAGGGGCCAGAGGGCGTGGAAAAAAGAAAAACGGTCAGAGTCTGTATGGGATTAAAAAACTGCGGGAGTTGATTCTTGATTTGGCTGTAAGAGGCAAACTTGTTGAGCAGAACCCGGAAGATGAACCCGCCTCTGTGTTGTTGGAGAAGATTGCTGCAGAAAAGGCTCGGTTGATTGAAGAAGGGAAGATCAAGAAGCAGAAAAAACTGTCGGAGATTACGGAAGAGGAAAGGCCGTTTGCTTTACCGGATGGGTGGGAGTGGGCGAGGCTTGGCAGCATCGGAGACTGGGGTGCAGGGTCAACGCCAAACAGGAAAAATCCAATTTATTATGAAGGTGATACACCTTGGTTTAAGTCTGGGGAATTAGAAGATAATGTACATCTTTCGGTATCAGAAGAAACTGTTACCAAAGAGGCGTTGAAAGAATGTTCTTTACGGCTCTGTTCTCAGGGGGATGTCCTCATTGCAATGTATGGAGCGACTATTGGCAGACTTGCTATTCTTGAAAAAAGCGCAACTACTAACCAAGCCGTTTGTGCATGTACTTGCTGTAGTGGAATATTTAATCGTTATTTGTTTTGTATGTTAAAAGCGTGGAGACAGCGTTTTACCAAACAAGGTGCGGGCGGTGCACAGCCTAACATTTCAAAAGTAAAAATAGTTAATACAATAGCTCCATTCCCCCCCCTCCCCGAACAACACCGAATAGTCGCCAAAGTCGATGAACTGATGGCCCTCTGCGACCAACTGGAGCAGCAGCAAACCACCAGCAACGCCACCCACCAGACCCTGCTGCAAACCCTGCTTGCCACGCTCATTGCAAGTGCCGACCATGAGGCTTTCACCACAGCCTGGGAACGGATCGCCAGCCATTTTGATCTCCTGTTCACCACCGAACAATCCATTGACCAGCTCAAACAAACCATCCTCCAACTTGCCGTCATGGGCAAACTCGTCCCCCAGCATCCGGAAGATGAACCCGCCTCTCTGCTGCTGGGAAAAATAGCCAAAGAAAAAGCCCGCCTGATTAAAGAAGGAAAAATCAAAAAACAGAAAAAACTGCCGGCGATTACGGAAGAGGAAAAACCTTTTGATTTGCCGGAGGGGTGGACATGGGTGAGACTTGGAAATTATGTGTCATAGACTATAATTCTTCATCAGAAAGTGAGGGTGAATTTCTGACGTTAAGCGCAGGCCGTGCCTTTATGTTCTCCAGTATAAACACAACGATAGGAGAATACAAATGTTATCGTCAGGAGTTGACACAGTAGG
>JAJRQC010000072.1 GCA_024280455.1 Deltaproteobacteria bacterium
CACGGTTCTGTGAGGGGCTTGAGACCATCGGAGTCGGCAAGTTTAAGAGCGTTGAACGTAGTAGCCGCGTGCGGCGGGGCGTCAATAAAATCGGCTCTCAAGAACTTGTTGAACAATGATGGAATCGGTCTACTCGACCGGCACCCTCTGGTACACATGTATTCTGATTGGGCTGCAGACGGTCTGCTGATTTCTGGATACAATCCTGATCCGACGTCAACCTTGTAAACCGTCCAGCAACGGCTGCCAGTTCACTGACTGGGATTCGGTATAATCGGGCAGCAGGAGAACACGTTCGGCAAACCCGTAGGCTGCCAGCGCCCGCTTGAAAATCTGCAGAGAGTCACGGACAATCTCGACCGGATTGTCGCCATGCAGGTTGTAAACCAGCCCCAGCAGTTGAATATTACGTGATCTTATTGCCTCCAGGGCCAGCAGGGTATGATTAATGGAACCCAGCCGCGGCGAGGTCACCAAAATCACAGGATAGCCGCATTGCTGCAGGTAATCCAATAGCAGCAGCTTGTCGGTAAGCGGTACCAGGAGACCGCCTGCTCCCTCCACAAGAAGAAATTCATGGGCCGCAGCAAGGCTTTCCGAGGCCCGGCTGATCACCGAAGGCTCAATGGTCTTGCCGTCAAGACGAGCTGCAAGATGAGGAGAAGCCGGATAGGGAAGACAATAAGAACAGGTCAAGCCCTGGTCGTCAAACTCGTTCCAGGGGGTTCCCATCAGCTTGCGATGGAGGAGCAGATCTTCCGCCCTGCCGCTGCAGCCGGTCTGCACCGGCTTCTGGGTAATGACCGAATGATTGCTCTCAAGCAGAAACCCGGCCAGCAGCCCGGTGGCAACGGATTTACCCACCCCGGTATCTATACCGCAAACGGCAATGGTTGTGTTTTTCATGTTTTTGACGCCGATTCCTCTTCTATAAACCTGTATTACTGATACTAGAATAATATAACGTAGTTCTCTCTTCCCGACAACAACCTGAGGATCCAGCATGGGTCTGTATGATATTGCCGCAGTTTTAACAACCCTGGCCGCCCTGTTCAGCTACCTCAACCACCGTTATATCCGGTTCCCCAGCGCCATCGGCCTCATGGCCCTGTCGCTGGCCTTTTCCCTTATCCTGCTTGGCCTGGGTAAAGCCGGAATATTTCTCTTTGACGGCCAAGCCAGGGCCCTGCTTGCAGAACTGAATTTCTATGATACCCTGATGCACGGGATGCTCGGATTTCTCCTCTTTGCCGGGGCCCTGCATGTCAACTTTGATGACCTGCTGCACCGCAAATGGATCATCAGTCTGCTGGCAACCTTCGGGGTACTGCTCTCTACCCTGCTGGTGGGCGGCATGACCTGGCTCTGCCTGCATCTACTTGGCCTTGATCTTCCCCTGCTCTACTGCCTGCTCTTCGGAGCTCTAATCTCGCCCACCGATCCCATTGCCGTGCTCGGAATTATGAAAAAAATCGGGGCCCCGAAGGAACTGGAGACTACAATTACCGGCGAGTCACTGTTCAACGACGGCATGGGGGTGGTGATTTTCCTCTCGCTGTTCGCCCTGCTCCAGGCTGGCGGAACCCCTGATTATGGGGAAATCGGGAAGATATTGCTGATTGAAGTCGGGGGCGGAGTGCTCTTCGGCGCCGCACTGGGCTCCTGCTGTTATTATTTTCTCAAACAGGTTGACCAGTATCAGGTCGAAGTCCTGCTGACCCTGGCTACGGTGGTCGGCGGATATCGGCTGGCCGAGGTCCTGCACGTTTCAGCCCCGCTTGCCATTGTGGTGGCAGGCCTGCTGGTGGGTAATCACGGCCGTCATTTCGGGATGTCGCCAATGACCCGCCGCCACCTCGACACCTTCTGGGAGCTGATCGATGAAATTCTCAACGCCGTGCTTTTTGTTCTCATCGGCCTGGAAATCCTGATCATCCCCCACGACAACCGCTATCTTGTCGCCGCAGCCCTGTTGATCCCGACGGTCCTCTTTGCCCGCCTGATCAGTGTCGGCGGCGCGGTCGGTCTGCTGGCCGGATTTAAACGGCCCTTCCAGCGCGGCACGGTGGTCATTCTCACCTGGGCCGGACTGCGCGGCGGCATCTCCGTTGCCCTGGCCCTTTCCCTGCCCGCAGGACCGGAACGGGCCGCCATCCTGACCATTACCTATTCCATCATGGTCTTTTCAATTCTGGTGCAGGGCTTGACCGTGGGCCGGCTGGTTAAACGGTTTATGGTTACTGATTCGTAACCCAACAGATCATAGTGTAGGTCTGATAGAGCGATACATACACCTTGATGTCGGGTTCCGCTCCCCCCTCGCCGACAGAGACAATATTAACCTCCGCTATGGAGTAAGCGCAATCAGACAGTCTGTCGAACGTTCTTTCGTGTCCGCTTTGGCTGCGCTCAAGCAGACCTGCTCGCTGACGACAATCCGGAGAAATGAGGTGGTTATCATGGATCCAGTGCACTGGAAACGTTCTGGATCCCCGCCAAAAGCACGCGAGGATGACAGATGACATTTTTTGGTTTGCCGTTAGCAGGAGAGACGAAATCAATATTTGGCTGGTTCTACCCACGGCCCGTCATCCCCACGCAGGTGGGGATCCAGGGACGGCGTTATTTGTTGAACAAGGTCAGGCAGCACTCGTGTGTTTATTATGAATCGTGGTTTTTTCCGGCAGGCCTTGCCTATGGAGCTGGATCCCCGATAACCACACTCGGGGATGACGAAAAATGAAAATGTGACAACATAACATTAATCTTCCAGAAAATAGCCCCGGGCCAGCTCGGTGAACTGCTCCACCTGTTGTTTCTGCCAGCTTTCATCCCGGCCCAGTTCCCGGGCCAGGATTGCAGCCACATCCGCTGCCATTTCAAGGGCGGCCCTTGCATCAAGGAACAGGGCCCTCTGCCGTCGTGCCAGGATATCCTCCACCGTTCTGGCCATCTCATAGCGGGCCGACCAGATGATCTCAATGGGCGTGTAAGGAAGGCGCTCATGCAGCTTTTTCCCCAGCTCGGGATGGTCGGAAACCAGATCACGCATATAATCCGCATCCGAACCGTAATAGTACAAGGGATCGTTGTAGTCGGGGTTGGAAATCCAGCCATGGATCGGCATGTCTTCGGTTCGGCATTTTTCATGTACAAGCCCACCAACCATGGCTGCTTTATTCACCGTATCCTCAGCCATTTTTCGATACGTCGTCCATTTGCCGCCGGTAATGGTGACCAGCCCGGAAAGCGATACCCGCAGATGGTGGCTGCGGGAGATCTCCTTGGTACTTGTCCCTTCCCCGTCGTTTTCAGGAGCGGCCAGCGGACGCAGACCGGCAAAAATGGAGAGGATATCCTTGCGCTGCGGCTCGCGGGTCAGATATTGTTTTGCGGTCGACAGAATAAATTCAATTTCCTCTTCCAGGGCCCGCGGCTCCAGGGAACACTTATCCAGAGGCGTGTCAGTGGTACCGACCACAACCCGCTCATGCCAGGGGACGGCAAAGAGCACCCGCCCGTCCGAGGTCTTGGGAATCATGATCGCCGAGTCGCCCTTGAGAAACGCCTTATCCAGTATAATATGAACCCCCTGGCTGGGACGGACCAGGGGAGCGGCATCAGGATCATCCATGTGCATGATCTCATCGACAAAGACACCAGTGGCATTGATCACGCTTTTTGCCTGCAGGGTAAAAGTATCGCCGCTTTCCACGTCTATCACTTCTACCCCGGAAACAATACCGATCCTGTTTTTGATCAGGTCGGTCACGCACATATAGTTGAGCACCACTCCGCCATGCTCGGCACAGGTCTGAGCGATATTGATCGCCAGCCGGGAGTCATCGAACTGGCCGTCGTAATAGATGACACCGCCGCGTAATCCTTCAGTTTTAAGATTAGGAATGGCCTTTTGGACCTCTTCGCGGGAGAGCAGCTGCGAGGGGCCAAGACCGAGCTTTCCGGCCATCATATCATAGACCTTCATTCCCACGGTGTAAAACGGACCATCCCACCAGTCATAGTTGGGAATGATAAAGGATTGATTTTTAACCAGATGGGGCGCGTTCTGGCGCATGAGTCCCCGTTCGTGCAAGGCTTCCAGAACCAGAGATATATCACCCTGGGCCAGGTACCGAACCCCGCCATGGACCAACTTGGTGGAACGGCTCGAGGTGCCCTTGGAAAAATCAGACTGCTCCAGTAACAGGGTACGATACCCGCGCGAAGCCGCGTCAAGGGCCGTTCCGAGGCCGGTCGCCCCACCGCCGATCACAATGATATCCCAGGGTGTATCCGCCTGCGCCTGCATGGTTGAAAGCATTCGTTCACGTTTCATACGCGTCTCCTGTTGAGTGGGAGGTTGTCAGGCGTTGCGGCCAGTCGGTAATGACGCCCATTCCATCCCGAAGCATTTTTTTGGCCTGGGAAAGATTATTGACCGTCCAGGGATTAATGCGAAAGTTAGCCCGCTGCAGTTCCCGGATCAGATCGGGATCACAGAGAGCCGCATGCGGATGATATGCTGTTGCTGAAAATTCGTAGAGTTTTCTGAGAAGATCAGCGGGATGTTGCTCTCCGGCCAGCACTGCCAGGGAAATGGCAGGGTCTAACTCTCTGGCCCGGTATAAATATTCATATCGAAACGAGGAGAGCAGCACAAGCTCCATGGTCCCTGTCTGTTTAAGCATGTCCATTATTTTGTCGACGATGATGACGTCGCCCTGAGGGGTCTCCAGATCTTTGATCTCAAGATTGACCGGAAATTTTTGTTTCCCGGTAAAATCCAGAACTTCACGGAGCAGGGGGATTTTCCGGCCGCGGATCGTTTTTTGCTCCTCTACACTCACCTCGCCGGAAGCAATGGTGCCGAAGGGGTCATCCGATAAAAACCAGGAACCCGCATCCAGCTCACGTAGTTCCGCTGCTGAAAAATGATCCACCGCCCAGGGAGTGCGCTCTTTAAATTTTTCACGATCAGCGACATCCGTGGTGCTTTC
>JAJRQC010000073.1 GCA_024280455.1 Deltaproteobacteria bacterium
CACGGTTCTGTGAGGGGCTTGAGACCATCGGAGTCGGCAAGTTTAAGAGCGTTGAACGTAGTAGCCGCGTGCGGCGGGGCGTCAATAAAATCGGCTCTCAAGAACTTGTTGAACAATGATGGAATCGGTCTACTCGACCAGCCAGAACGTCGGAACCGTTCTACTGTTGCTCTTGCCGCAGGCGGTAACTTTACTGTCCTCTGACTTCTGTCTTCTGTTTCCGGATACAAACCAATATGACGAATTCCAACCCACAGCTGCCGCCGGCGACCTCACTTGTCGGGGCAATCATTCGGTTCTGCCTGCTGCACAAGGTTATCATCGGCCTGCTGCTTTTAGCCGTTGTCGGCTGGGGCATCATGGTCGCCCCCTTTGACCTCTCTATCGGCGGATTGCCCCGTGATCCGGTCCCGGTGGATGCCATTCCCGATATCGGCGAAAATCAACAGATCGTCTTTACCAAGTGGCCCGGGCGATCTCCCCAGGACGTGGAAGACCAGATATCCTACCCACTTACCGTAGCGTTGCTCGGCCTGCCCGGAGTTAAAACCGTGCGCAGCTATTCCATGTTCGGTTTTTCCTCGATCTATGTCATCTTTGATGATTCCGTGGAATTTTACTGGTCCAGGTCGCGGCTGCTGGAAAAACTGGCCAGCCTGCCCCAGGGCACCCTGCCGCCGGCGGTCAGACCGACCCTGGGCCCGGATGCCACCGGTCTGGGGCAGATCTTCTGGTACACCCTGGAAGGCCGTGATCCCCAGGGCAACCCGGCCGGAGGCTGGGATCTTGCCGAACTGCGCTCGATCCAGGACTGGTATGTCCGTTACGCCCTGATGGGGGTCAAGGGTATTTCCGAGGTCGCCTCGGTGGGCGGTTTTGTCAAGGAATATCAGATCGATGTTGACCCGGATGCCATGCATGACAAGGGTGTCAGCCTGGAAGAGGTCTTCAGGGCCGTCAAGCAGTCCAATATCGACGTCGGCGCCCGCACCATTGAAATCAACCGAGTGGAATATGTCATCCGCGGGATCGGTTTTATCAAGAGTATTTCGGACCTGGAAAAGGCGGTGATCAAGGCGGTCGATAATATCCCGATCCGGGTTTCCGATGTGGCCACCGTCAGCCTGGGCCCGGCCCTGAGACGCGGGGTACTGGACAAGGCCGGGGTTGAGGCCGTGGGCGGGGTGGCCGTGGTCCGCTACGGCGATAACCCGTTGGCCGCCATTGAACGGATAAAAGAAAAAATCAAAGAGATCACCCCCGGCCTGCCGAGCAAGACCCTGGCCGACGGCACTGTGAGCAAGGTCACGATTGTCCCCTTTTATGATCGATCCGGCCTGATCTACGAAACCCTGGGCACCCTAAAAACCGCCCTGGGCCAGGAAATTCTGCTCACCATCATCGTAGTTCTGGTCACGGTCATGCATTTAAAGAGCTCTTTTTTAATCTCCGCCCTGCTGCCGCTAGCCGTGCTGATGGCCTTTATCGGCATGAAAGTCTTCGGGGTCGATGCCAACGTGGTTGCCCTGTCCGGTATTGCCATTGCCATCGGCACCATTGTCGATATGGGCATTATTATCTGTGAAAATATCCTGACCAAGCTCGACGAGGCAGACCCGGATGAACCTACCCTGGTCATCATCTATGAAGCGACAACCGAAGTAGGCAGCGCGGTATTGACTGCGGTGGCCACCACCATTGTCAGCTTTCTGCCGGTTTTTACCATGCAGGCCGCCGAGGGCAAGCTGTTCCGGCCGCTTGCCTATACCAAGACCTTTGCCCTGATCGCCTCGGTGGTGATTGCCCTCACCGTGCTGCCGCCGCTGGCCCATCTATTATTTACCAGGGCCAAAAAAGGCCGCAGGCCGGGCATGATTCAGTTCGTCATGCCGCTGCTGCTCATTATTGCCGGAACCCTGTTGGCCCTCAAGGTTCACCTTTTCGGCTTGATCCTGGTCGGCTTCGGGGTCTATCGCTTTATCCTCAAATGGCTGCCCAGGCGCCTCATGCTGGTCCTTGGCCGAATTGAAAGCTGGATTGCGATTGTGATCATCACCCTGCTCCTGGCCCACAGCTGGCAGCCGCTTGGGGTGGAAAAGGGAAACCTGTCCAACATCCTGTTTGTCGGCCTGATGATCGGGGGAATTCTGGGCGGACTGCAGCTCTTTCAATTTTTGTATCCCCGAATACTTAGCTGGTGCCTGCAGTACAAAATGCTGTTCCTGGTCATCCCCCTGCTGGTCACCCTGGCCGGGGCCATGGTCTGGCTCGGCGCACCGCGACTCACGGCCTGGATGCCGGATGCCGTTCGTCACTCCAGTCCAGTGGTGGCCCTGTCGCACAGTTTTCCCGGGCTCGGCAAAGAGTTCATGCCGCCTCTGGACGAGGGCTCCTTTCTCTACATGCCCACCACCATGCCCCATGCCGGGATCTCGGAAGTGCATGAGGTTCTGGCCTACCAGGACAGGGCAATCACCGGGATTGCCGAAGTTGAATCCGCAGTCGGCAAACTGGGCCGGGCGGAAACTCCCCTTGATCCGGCCCCGTTGTCGATGATCGAAACCATCATCAACTATTATCCAGAATATCTGCTCGACGACAAGGGCAACCGCAAACGTTTTGTCTACCGCCAGGACAGAAAAGATTATTTCAAAAGCCCGGACGGCATTCTCCTGAAGGCTCCGGACGGAGGGCCTTATCTGGTACAGGGCCGCTTTGAGCGTGATGCCGATGGCGATCTTGTTGCTGATCCCGGAGGCAGACCGTTTCGGGTCTGGCGGGCTCCACTTGACCCGAAGATCAATCCCGGCCGTGAGGCCTGGCCCGGCATCCGTAACTCCGATGATATATGGGATCTTATTACCGCGGCGGCCGAGGTGCCCGGGGTGACCTCCGCTCCTAAACTGCAGCCCATTGCCACCCGTATCGTCATGCTGCAGACCGGTATGCGGGCCCCGATGGGAATCAAGGTCAAGGGGCCGAGTCTGCAGACTATTGAACAGGTGGGATTGCAGCTTGAGCGACTGGTCAAACAGGTTCCTTCCGTGGCCCCGCTCACCGTGCTTGCCGACCGGGTGGTGGGTAAACCCTACCTGGAAATCATCATTGATCGTGAAGCCATTGCCCGTTACGGTATTCAGCTTGGCAAGGTGCAGGAAGTGATTGCGGTGGCGGTCGGCGGTAAGATGATAACCACTACGGTCGAGGGCAGGGAACGCTACCCGGTACGGGTACGCTACCAGCGGGAGTTGCGGGATTCTATCGAGGCCCTGAAACGGATCCTGGTGACTGCGCCCGGCGGCGAACAGATTCCGCTGATCCAGCTGGCCGACATTCGCTATGCCCGTGGCCCGCAGATGATCAAGAGCGAAGATACCTTTCTCACCGCCTATGTTCTCTTTGACAAGCGGCCCGGTTTTGCCGAGGTCGAGGTGGTGGAGGAGACCAAGGCCTTTCTGAAAAACAAAATTGAGACCGGTGAGTTGATCCTCCCGGCCGGGGTATCTTATACCTTTGCCGGCAACTATGAAAACCAGATCCGGGCCCAGAAACGTCTCTCCATCATTCTGCCCCTGGCCCTGCTGGTGATCATGGTTATCCTCTACCTGCAATTTAAATCCATGACCACCACCATGATGGTCTTTTCAGCCATCCTGGTGGCCTGGTCGGGCGGATTCCTGATGATCTGGCTCTACGGCCAGGACTGGTTTCTGAATTTTTCCCTGTTCGGAACGGACATGCGGGAGCTGTTCCAGGTCCATGCCATCAACCTGTCGGTGGCGATCTGGGTCGGCTTTCTTGCCCTGTTCGGCATTGCCACCGATGACGGCGTCCTGATGGCCACCTATCTCGATGAATCCCGGGACCGCTTCACCGGGACCAGCAAAGAAGAAATCCGGCAGATGGTTCTCCAGGGTGCACAGCGGCGTATCCGGCCGGCCCTGATGACCT
Organism: Deltaproteobacteria bacterium; assembly: GCA_024280455.1. GTDB lineage: Bacteria > Desulfobacterota > Desulfobulbia > Desulfobulbales > Desulfobulbaceae > DRLX01. The sequence continues at coordinate 3,952 of JAJRQC010000073.1, forward strand.
CGGCCACCACCATTCTCGCCCTGATACCTATCCTTACCTCCAGCGGCCGAGGGGCGGACATCATGGTGCCCATGGCCATTCCCTCTTTCGGCGGCATGACCATTGCCCTGCTCACCGTCTTTGTGGTGCCCACCCTGTACTGCTGGATGGAAGAGTATAAACTGCTGCGCACGCAAAAAACGGCTGCCTGAGAGACTGAATACCTACCGAACAAATTCGTATCACAGGGTTCTTCATACGGTTGGAAACGGTAAACCCGACTTCAACCGTATGATGAGATGCCTGTGTCCTCCCTGTTCCCTGAAGATTTCTATTTTTCCCTTGAGATTTCACGATGAAGATACTACATTGTGGTTCGAAATTGAAAAGGAAACGCGATTGTTTGAATGCTTCAAATGGCGGCTGGATGGGATCTACGACGTTTATCAGAAAATAGCCCGCGAAGTGATACCGCATCAGGCTATTTTCATCCTTGGTTGTGGCTGTGACGTTAAAAATCTTGGTCCAGCCATGCTGGTTTATCCGACGGCCTCAAGGATACACATGAAAAGGTATTTGCCGACGCTGCTGCTTCTGATTATTTTATCTACTTTTATCTCTTTTTCAGTGGTCTTTTTCCTGCACAATGGTCTGGGAAAATCACTGTGCCTTATCGGCTACATATTGCTTGCTGCAAGTATTCTTTCTTTTCTGTTCTTCCTGAGCATCGACCCGGGATACGGCTGGGTCAAGTCGGCAAATTTACATAAAAATCACAGATTCGTCTTCCTCTTTATAATCCTGTTTATCATCAGTATAGGTTTTATTGTTCTCGGCCTGCAACTGAGTGCATCTCACCCCCGACTGATCGATACGCATGGAAGGGCTGAACAGATGGGACATACGTTTCCGGTCGATTAGAATATTGTGCAGACAATGCCTGTTTGCCGGTGTCGTAGATAAGCGTAGACTTCGAAAAGCCACAAAACCGACGACGGACAGTTCGTAACATCCTGTAATGCCGTACGATGCAAAGGGCATTTTGGACTTTTTATAAGTCCATCCTGTTTCAAGACTCTACAACTGTGTCACGGATCGACTGAACGTAATCGTTATAAGCCTCCGGCGACTCACCCAGGTGGCGGTAGGTGTCGAACATGTGCATGGGCTGAACCGAGGTTTTTTTCAACCAGTCGCTGTTGTCGCCGGTGCTGCCCTTGGTCATCATTTCGATGGTGTCGTTGTCCAATTTTGAAAGGATGCCGAGGCGATACAGCAAACGCTCCGGCAGTCGCTGGATAAGATTGGTAAAAATCTGGGCAAACAGCAGCGGGGTGCGGATACAAATACCATGTTCAAGCTCCAGGGCCTTGCAGACGGTCAGAAAAACCTGTTTCCAGGTCATAGCCTCGGGCCCGGTTGCCTGGAGAATCGAGCAGTCGGCCTTGTAAGGATTTTTCATGAGCCGGACAATACCAACAGCCAGTTCCCGGCAGTGAATGGGTTGAATATAGCTCTTACCGATATAGGCAATAACCGGCAGTCGGGCAATCTGTTCCAGCAGAAGGTGGCCGCGACCGGGCTCGTAAATAACATTAGGACGGACAATAATAAAATTGAGGCCGGTTGTCTCGATCAGAGATTCATCAATGAGTTTTTTTGATTTCGGATACTTGTAGGCATCACAGTCATCCCAGTTGACGCCGGTTGTGGAAATCTGAATAACGGAAACATCCTGCGGCGGCCGGTTTGCCTCCCGGTTTTCCCGGCAATAAAAATAGATGGCCTCAAACAGGGCCAGGGGAGCATTGACATTCACATTTTCAATGGACTGACCGCCGAATGCATTGGCAATCCCGACATTGTTGACCACTCCGTCAACCCGATGCTCCCGCAGACGGTCGAGCCAGGTGTTGGGGTTGAGGTCTTCGTTCATGTCGACCTTGATCACTTTGACATTGGGAAAGTCGAGCTGCTGAGCGGCACTCTTAAGATTTCGCACCCCGCAGATTACAAAATAACCGGCCCGAGAGAACTCTTCAACGAGTGCGGGTCCGACAAAGCCTGTTGCTCCAACAATCAGAATTCTTTTCATTGGCTCTCTACGTATTGTTCACAGTTTGACACAACGGGTTGGATGAAAACAGAAAGCACGAGTACAAGCGGAAACACAAACATGGCCCCGGCAACCACTCCTGCCGGGAACGCATAAGGCTACCAACTCCCTTATTTTTGTACAACTCTTCTTTGTAAAAAGGGAAAGGCCATAAAAGGAACCGAATGCAGATACTCCGCATACGCCTGACCAAAGCGCAGCTGCATCTCTTTTTCTTCGATGATTTTTATGTAGGCTATGCCGAGTACCAGGCCAAAGAGCAGAGAAAACAGGCCGGTGATCAATCCGTCAAAATAGATACCCAGGGCCAGAAAATAAATATTGGTCCCCAGTTCAATGGGATTGCGACCCCAGCTGTAGGGCCCGGTGGTGACCAGGCTGGTAGTCGGGGCAATCGGTGCCGGTGACCCCTTTCCCTTGCGCCAGAGTTCGACAAGTCCCCAGGTCATCAGCGAGATGGAAATCAGCAGGGCCCCGGTCATGATGACCAGCTCCGGGAACCGCGGCAGATGCAGCGGGATAAAGCTGCTCAGATACCGGGAGAACAGGACGATGCACAGGGGGGAGAGAATAAGGAAGATCAGGATCCCGGGAACCATGGCAACCGCTCGTTGCAGGGGGGTATACTCCTTACAGGTGAATCTCAAGAAAAAGCTGATTATGGACTTCATTGGTCAGGTTCTCCGGCATAGGCTATGGATGAGTTGTTAGAATGTGCAACCGGTTCTGCACATCGGTCGGTCCATGTGCATTCTAAGGCTTTTTCGGAGCACAGACAGTAAACGGAAGAGCTGTTAATTTCAACGATGAAGATGTCGCAACGAAAACCCGCTATTCAATATGACCGCAATGTAAAGGGTACATGGGTCGTTTAACCAATGGGGCCGACAACGGCCCCTGACAGTAAAAAGGAGAAAACAGTATGGGAACATGGAGGTTGTTCATTCTATTGACCGGAGTGTTCGTGGTATTTTCACTGCGGGCGGGCCCAGCAGCTGCAAAAAGCAGTCATGATATCCCGGAATTCTCTGTCCCACCCCCGCCATTCTCAGAAGATATCTTTCCATGCTCGGATTGCCATGGTGATATGGAAACAAATCCTGAACGTCGTGAGCTGGAAGAACATACCGACATCGTTAAGATGTTCGACCATGCCAGCGACCAACGCTGGTGCCTGGACTGCCACAACCCCGATGACCGGGACAAATTGCGACTGGCCAGCGGCAAGCTTATCACGTTTGAAGAATCCTATTATCTCTGCGGCCAGTGCCACGGCACAATCTTCCGGGACTGGAAGGCCGGAGTTCATGGCAAACGGACCGGCGAGTGGAACGGGAAAAAGATCTATCGCCTCTGTGTGCATTGCCATAACCCCCATTCGCCACGCTTCAAACCCCTGAAGCCGCTGCCGCCTCCCAAAAGACCGGAAGAAATCAAGAATCGTCATCTCACAAATGATCAAATCCCAAGCAATCCACTGGATGCTTTAAAGCTTGATGATACAAAGTGATGGAGACCCATGAAAAAAAATAAAACAATAACCCGTCGATCTTTCCTCAAGGGAACCGCCGCCGGTGCGGCCGGCTTGGCCATTCCGGTCGGCACGGCCGATGCCTCGGTATGGGAGGCCTTTTTTCAACAGCATTTCCAGGAAATGGATGAAGATGAAAAGGCAACAGTCATTGCCCGCCTGGAAGAGGAATATAAGAAAAAGTATAAAAAAGATTTTTCAATTAAAACAACCGACGCCCAGCCCGGAGTGCTGTTCGGTTACGGCCTGGACCTGTCCCGCTGCATCGGTTGCCGGCGCTGCGTGTATGCCTGTGTCAAAGAAAACAACCAATCCCGGGATCCCCAGATCCAGTGGATCACCGTCCTGCGTTTCGAAAAAGGGGAAAAATTTGTCAGCAACCTGGAGGAGGCCGACAAATACTACTATCCGGAGAAAGTACCTGAAGATGAATATTTTTATATGCCGGTCCAGTGCCAGCAATGCGAGAATCCCCCCTGTGTCAAGGTCTGTCCGACCAAGGCAACCTGGAAGGAACCCGACGGCATTGTGGTGATTGATTATAACTGGTGCATCGGCTGTCGCTTCTGCATGGCGGCCTGCCCTTACGGGGCACGTCATTTCAACCTGAAGACGCCCAGGGTCAGAGAAGAGGAATTCAACACCAACACCCATTATCTGGGAAATCGCCCCCGTTACCAGGGGGTGGTGGAAAAATGCACCTTCTGTATCCAGCGGACCAGGGGCAATCCGGGTCGATATCCCGCCTGCGTCGAGATCTGTCCGGTGGGGGCCAGGAAGTTCGGCAACCTGCTGGATCCGGAAAGTGAAATTCGCTACTGCATTGAAAATAAACGTGTATTTCGCCTCAAGGAGGATCTGAACACCTCGCCGAAATTTTATTATTTCTTCGCAACTTAAAATACAGACCCTGGAGGCGTATAATTATGAAACGAATGAGTAACAACTTTCTGGTTCTGTTAAAGGAAATCGGCAAAGGCAATGTCTATTATTTTGCCTGGATCGGCCTGCTGGGCGTCCTGATTTGCGCCGGCACCGTTGCCTATATCCAACAGCTGACCGAGGGTATGATCGTCACCGCCATCCGTGACCAGGTCTCGTGGGGATTTTACATCTCCAACTTTACCTTTCTGGTCGGTGTTGCAGCGGCGGCCGTTCTGCTGGTGGTGCCCGCATACCTGTACAACTTCAAGCCGATTAAGGAGATTGTCCTCTTTGGCGAGCTTATGGCCGTTGCCGCGATCACCATGTGCATCATGTTCGTGGTCATCGATATGGGCCGGATAGACCGCCTCTGGCATGTGATGCCATTCATAGGCAGGATGAATTTCCCATCCTCCCTGCTGGCCTGGGATATCATTGTCTTAAACGGCTATCTCTTCATCAACCTGACAATTACCTTTTACGCTCTGTACAAGATGGCCAATAGTAAAGAGTATAATCTCAACGTCATCAAGCCCCTGATCATCCTGTCAATCCCCTGGGCGGTAAGTATTCATACCGTAACCGCCTTTCTGTACAACGGTCTGTCAGCCCGCCCGTTCTGGAATGCGTCCATCCTGGCGCCTCGTTTCCTGGCCTCGGCCTTTTGTTCCGGACCGGCAATCATGCTGATTGTTTTTCAGATCATCAGAAAGGTTTCCAAGATCGAGATCGAAAACAAGGCAATCTTCAAAATTGCCGAACTGATGGCCTATGCCATGGGCATTAATCTGTTTCTGCTGGCGGCGGAATTTTTTAAAGAATTTTACTCCGGCAGCGTGCATCTGGCGCCGATGGAATACCTCTATTTCGGGCTCCACGGCAACGATAACCTGGTTCCATGGATGTGGTCGGCCATGGCCTTCAACGTGACCGCCTTTTTTATCTTTCTCCGGCCCCAGACCAGGGAGAACCTGTTCACCCTCAATATCGGCTGCGTACTGATCATAACCGGTATTTATATTGAAAAAGGGATGGGGTTGATCATTCCGGGATTTATCCCCGGCACCCTGGGCGAGATCTATCAGTACAGTCCGACCATGACGGAAAAGGTCATTACCATCGGCGTATGGGCCACCGGGGCTCTGATCTACACCTTTCTGTTGAAACTGGCCATTCCGGTCTATACGGGAGACCTTCGCTTTTACAAGAAGGAGGAAACCGTAGAGGCAACCTGAAAACAGAATAAGCCCATCTCTCCGGATCCGGGAAGATGGGCTTACCCACGTATTAAACCGGCGTTGTGACTTTTTCAGTTACCGGGTCTGCCCCGAAGGAAGGAGGGGAATCCTGGAATACCGTCCGTATTACCTGGGCCAGCATGATCTCCATGGCATGGGCATTCAAGGGCAGCACTAACAGAGCCAGCCACTGTATAATATTACCAATTATTTTACTCGGACCCCAATTATTTAAAGCCTCACTCAGGCCGTTTACAATGATGGAGCGTCACCCTTCCAACATGACAAAATTCTCCACATCCATGCTTAACTCGGCAAGCAGGGGTTCAGGCACCGATGGCGACTGCGCAAGCGAGACCGCCCGCATAATTAAGGCCGCCTCTTCCTGAGTGATCAAACCCCTGGCCAGGGCCTCACCATAAATCCATACCCCTGCATCCTGCACCGTGATCGGCATTTCAAGTCCTGCCCGTCCGGCAGCGGCGGCAAGCAGTGCCGATACCATAAGCTCCATTGCCCCGCTGAAACACTGCTGCTCAAGCAACACCTTTGCAGCCTTAACCTTTTCACCGGCAAGAAGGCACAACCGGGGTACCTGCTCTACTTCGGCCTGTTCCGCAATGTCATAATAGGTGTGACTGTCGGCAACCGGTGAGCCTGCGCCAAGACGTTCAAGCCCGGTCAGGGTACGCTGATCAATGATTGCCACCGGAATCCGACTGGACAGGCCGGCCGCGACCTGATCATCTTCCATGCCCACCTGATCCAGGACTGTGAGCAACCCGCCTCCGGAGCCGATAATCCGTTCAATCCTTGGCCCAAAGGCCTGTTGCAACCCTTCAATACATGCGGTAATCTCCCGCTTCATGCCGTCATCCAGACCACCGCCAAGTGGTTCGGCGTCATCCGCAGCGATATCCGGAACCGTTTCTTCCTCTTCGCTCCGCTCTTCCGGCTCTGCTGCAGATTTTTCCGCGCCGCTGAGAGCCAGATCCTCCACAAGGGATTCCATCAGTTTTTTCGAGACCCCGACCACGTCAAGTTCGGCATCCTCAGCAATCACATTATCAAAAAGGTCCTGTTTACCCTGCAACAGAGAGAGTACATGCTCTTCATACGAATCAGCGGCCACCATGGTAATCACCTGCACGGTCCTGGTCTGGCCCAACCGGTGTACCCTGGCATTGCGCTGTTCAAGGACTGCCGGATTCCAGGGCACATCCAGATTAACCAGCACCGAACCACTCTGCAGGTTCAAGCCGACGCCACCGGCATCGGTGGAAAGAAAGACCTGGACGGAGTCATCGTCCCGGAAGCTGTCCATAAGAGCGCCGCGTTTGGCCGTCGGCACACTGCCGTGCAGACGGACATAGCCAATGTCCATCCGGCGCAAACGGGTTTCCACCATTCTGGTCATAATTTCCCACTGGGAAAAAACAACCACTTTTAAACCGGACTGGAGACAGACTTCCTCCAGGATATCGGCCAGCTCATCAATCTTGGGCGATCCCGTGGTTTCCTTATCCACAAGGCCTGCGGCATCACAGGCCATCCGCGCCATCTGCAGGGCCGCCATCAGCCGGTTCTGTTCCGTGGGCGTCAACGGTCGTCGCTTGGCAATGGTAGCCAGCCGACCGGCGGCAGCAAGGGCGCTGTCATGCAGCTCCACCTGCTTAGGGGTCATCTCCACGTCCAGCTGGGTAATGATCCGATCCGGCAGCTGATCACTGACAATACGCCGGTCACGGCGCAACATGACCGGTTCCAGTCTGCGGCGCAAAACAGACAGATTCCTGTATCCGAGAACCTTGCCCCGCTTGTCGGTGACATGAAAATCGATCATGTAGCGCCACAGGGGGCCGAGAATTTTCGGGTCAACAACCTGCATCAGGCTGTACAGGTCTTCCAGTCGATTTTCCAGCGGAGTACCGGTCAGGACAAAGGCATAGCGGGAGGGGATCAATTTGACGGCCGTTGCGATCTTGGTGCGCCAGTTTTTGATCCGCTGGGCTTCATCCAGGATGACCAGATCCGGCCTGACCACTTCATTAATAAGTGACAGATCACGCAGGAGCAGTTCATAATTGAGAATAAAAAAACTGCACTCCCGCCGATACTGCACACCACGTTGCGACGGCGGGCCCTGGATGACCTGGGTCTGCAGATCGGTAAATTTCGAAACCTCCCGGGCCCACTGCTGTTTGAGTGAGGCCGGACAGATGATGAGGATTTTTCGCACGCCCTCGTATTCCCGCAGCCAGGCCGCCGCACTGATTGCCTGCAGGGTCTTGCCCAATCCCATATCATCGGCAAGTAGCGCCCTGCCGGTACCGGCGAGAAAAGCAACCCCTTCCATCTGATAGGGATACAACCGGGCCCTGACCCCGGGGATCCTCCGGGTTGACTGGATCTGTTTCCGTATTTCAACTGATCGTTCCCTGTGTGCAGCCGCAGCTGCCAGTTGCCGGGTATAATTGATTGCGTCTTCACCCAGGTGAACATCACTGCGGGCATCGACAAGCTCTTTAAAACGAAAAAAATCATCCGGCAGGCGGCCCTTGAACAACCCGGCCCCATCAAAAAAACTCTCCAGAATACCCTGCAGATCAGCAGCCACATCAGCGCAACGATGTACCATAAGCTGCGGGGCATCCTCCACATCCCAGCTCAGGTATACGTAGGAAAAAGGTGCGGGCTGCTCCTTGAACTGCGTATACTGTGGGTGCTTCCTGATTTTATGGAGTACGGCCTCAATATGCTTGCAGGTACCAAGCTGGTTGCCGGCAAAATCCGGGCAGGTACAAAAGTTAGCCCGCTGCTGCAGGCTGCGGATAGTGACCTGATAGCTGCTGGAAAAATGACTGGCTCCCCCCAGAGAAATGGCCCGCCAGGAACCAAACCAGGGTTCACCACTTAAACGTTCCGCTTCGACTTCCGAACGTCCCCGTTTCATCCGATCCTTGATCGCACTGTCTGCAGCCGTCAACAGTTGATCGGTTTCTCCGCGTTGATCGGCATATTTACAGAGAACGGCCACCGTATGGCGGCACACGGTACCGGCAGCAGCATCCTCGCAATCGCATGTAAAGGAAAGCCCTGCATCACCAGAACGAATACTGACTTCATTTGGCACTTCCGGATCAGCGCCTTCCACCTGTCCCCAGAGCAGTTCCTGATCCTGATCAATCTCCATGACCCGGTTTTCCCGGTGGTCTTCAAGCCCATAATGGATAACCGTCTTGTCGGCAATGGACTGCAGCCTGTCCTGGTCAAAAAAGAATGGATCGCTCACCACAACGCTTGTTTCCGTATTCATACATTTTTCCCCATATTTCCTTTTTTTGTTACTCTTCTGCCCACCCGCCCATGTGAGGCGACCTGATCGCCACAAGATGGGGTACTGCTGAACAGTTCCCTTTTTTAAAAAAAAGAGTAGGCCCCTGAAACAAAATATTATTTTGCTCGAAGGTATATAATTTTCTGGCTTCCTCCCGGTGCTTGTCGTTCTTCCGTTACAAAGAGATCTGTCTTTGCCTTGACGAGATCTGAGAGTTTTTTGTAACCGTATAGTCTGGCGTCAAAATCGGGCTGGAGTTTTGTCAGATAGCTGCCGAATGTGCCAAGCTGTGCCCATCCGGTATCGTCGGTTGATTGCTCCAGTGCCGATAAAATGAATTTCTTGGGGAATTTGACTTTTTGCTCTTCCGCATGATTAGACGATGACGTCAGGTTTTCTTTTTGTGCATTATCCTTTTTTGGTGGCGGGATGACTGGCTTATCGTCAATATCCGGGCGGAGGACTTCAGTGAAAATAAACTTATGGCAGGCATTACGAAAGGCCATTGGTGTTTTCTTCTCACCAAACCCAAGAACGGTCAGACCCTCTTCACGCAACCGCACTGCAAGCCCGGTGAAATCACTGTCACTGGTGATCAGGCAGAATCCATCAAATTTTCGGGTATACAGTAAATCCATGGCATCAATGATCATGGTGCTGTCGGTGGCATTCTTCCCGGTCGTATAGGCAAACTGTTGAACCGGCTTGATGGCATACCGCTGGAGTACTTTTTTCCACGAAGCACTTGTCGGAGCAGTGAAATCGCCATATATGCGTCTGACCGTCGCTTCGCCAAAGCGGGCAATCTCAGCAAGAAGACCTTCAATGACAGCCGCCTGTGCATTATCAGCATCAATTAAAACCGCCAGCCGAAGCGTTGGTTCTTCCGACTCAAATTTTGCTATCAGTTTTGGGTTCACCATGATGATTCCTTTTTTGTATTATGATTCAACGCCCTGAGGGGACACCATTAAATCTGTTTCCGCTTAATCCCGATACAGTACGGGCTGTCCAGCTGGTATACACGCACTTTGCGGCTTCGAGGAAACTCTCTTTTGGCAATGGATTTAAGCAGCTTTGCAAGACCACCCATGCCGACCTGAAAGGTATTTTCTTCATACCCCCGCTCCATAACAGACAACGTATCGTCATCGATTTTGATGATGGTAATCCCACGGTTGCGTTTATAGGTTAATATCTCGACCCCTTGCGGCGGATCAAGCTTACGAACGATCTGCCGTACCTGTTTTATCGCGGATTGAATATTAATCAGAGCCATGGCAGCTTCTCCCATTGCCGGGGACAGTTATCAGTGAAAGGATAAAACAAGGATGGTTCAGGAAAATCACTCATGTAACCAACAGAGGTTACAAATATATCAGCCGCGCCTTCGGCAATCACGACATTATCAAGTATCTATTAATCAGCCTGTAGCTTTTGAATATTTCTCTGATCAGGAAAAAATCACCATCAGCGTACACATTTTTTTACAATTTTTCATGCTCCATCGTTAACACTCTGCTTACCGATACCACCACAGCCGGTACAGTAACCGCAACCAATGCACTTGCAAAATAATTTTCGTACCGGCACAAAACACTTACCGGGAAAAAATGCCTTCATTCCCGTTCTTCTCCATCCCCTGTCTTGATCTCCCTCTCCCTTCAGGTATGACAAAACCGGATGCGCCTGCATCCGGTTTTTTTATTTTCACCACTTTTCGACAGATTTTCTCTTTACCGGCTATTGTCTGTACTCGTTCCCGATCTCCTGATTCCACCATTTTTTCTTCAACATGCTGTCCACTTATGATACAAAAACCATATGGACAACACCTCTTCACCGGCCAGCAAGATCGCCCTGTTCCGTACCCTGTTTCGCGGCAGGGAGGATATCTACCCACTCCGCTTTAAAAGCAGAAAAACCGGCAGATGCGGCTACCAGCCCGCCTGTGCCAACGAGTGGGTCAAAGGTGTCTGCACCAAGGGCGGCGGCAAAGCCAGGGTCAAGTGCGCTGTCTGTCCGAACCGGAGCCTGCTGCCGGTTACCGATGAAGTCATTCTCAAACATCTATCAGGAAAAGATGAACGGGGAAAAGATTTTGTCATCGGTCTCTATCCCATGTTCCTGGATGCAACCTGCCTGCTGCTGGCCATTGATTTTGATAAAAAAAGCTGGCAGGCCGACACCCGCGCTTTTGTCAAAACCTGCAGGAAACTTGCAATACCAGTGGCTGTAGAGCGCTCCCGATCCGGTAACGGCAGCCATATCTGGTTATTTTTTTCTGAACCGGTTCCGGCGGCAGCAGCACGAAAATTTGCCTCTCATCTGGTAACCGAGACCATGGAACATTGCCCTGGTATCGGCCTTGATTCCTACGACCGCTTCATCCCCAACCAGGACACTCTGCCAAAAGGCGGATTCGGCAGCCTCATCGCCCTGCCACTCCAGAAAAAACCACGAGCCAAAGGCAACAGCCTGTTTCTTGATGACAACCTGCAGCCCTATGTTGATCAATGGGCCTTTATGGCTTCAATAAAAAAAATTCCTCCGGCCGAAGTCGAGAAACGTATTCAGCGGGCTGCAGCCGATAACCGGATCATCGGCGTAAAGCTCTTCCCAACGGATGCAGACGATGATACACCATGGCTCGCCCCTCCTTCCCGCCGCAGAAAAGAAAAAGGAATAACCGATCTTCCTGAAAAACTGGAACTGACACTCGGTGACCAGATTTACCTTCCCAAACAGCATCTTTCCCCGTCTCTTACCAACAGACTGCTCCGGATTGCCTCTTTCCAGAATCCGGAATTTTACAAGTTGCAGGCCATGCGTTTTTCCACATACGACACTCCCCGCATCATTGCCTGTGCCGAGGACTTTCCGCACCATATCGGCTTACCCCGTGGATGTCTGGACGAAGTGAAAGAGCTCCTTGCCGGACTGAAAATATCAACGACCATCAATGATGAACGTTTCAGCGGAACACCGCTGCCTGTACAATTTCAAGGGACACTTCGCCCTGCCCAGCTGACAGCGGCCCGAGCCATGGCCGCCCACAATACCGGTGTCCTGTCCGCCACCACAGCCTTGGGCAAAACAGTGCTTGCCGCCTGGCTCATTGCCAAACGTGGCGTGAATACCCTGATTCTTGTCCACCGCAAGCAGCTCCTTGAACAGTGGATCGAACGACTGTCCTCATTTCTTGAGCTGAACAAAGACAATATCGGCCGGATTGGAGGAGGCCAAAAACATGTAACCGGCCAACTGGATGTGGCGATTATTCAGAGTCTGGTCCGCAAAAAGGTTGTCAATGATCTGGTTGCGGATTACGGCCATCTGGTCGTGGATGAATGTCATCACATCCCGGCCACCGGTTTTGAACTCGTTGTCCGCAGGACAAAGGCAAAGTTCATTACCGGACTCTCGGCAACCGTGATTCGCAAAGACGGACACCATCCCATTATCTTTATGCAGTGCGGCCCGGTCCGGCATACGGTGGAGGCAAAACAGGAGGCCGAAGCCAGGCCGTTTACCCACACGGTGATTGTCCGACCAACCGGTTTTGTCCCGTCCGGAAAAGATGAAGAGGATGCCCGGCTACAGCTGCATCAACTCTATCGTGAATTAGCCGGAGATAAGACCCGTAATGCAGTGATCTGCAAAGATGTGCTGGCCGCAGTGAAGGAGGGACGATCCCCGGTGGTACTCACCGAGCGTACCGTTCACCTGCAACTCCTGGCCGAACAGCTCACCGGTAAAGTCAACCACCTCATTATTCTGCAGGGGGGACTGGGCCGCAAAAAACTCCGTACAGCACTGAAAAGTCTGCGGGATATCCCCGAGAACGAGGAACGGGTCCTGCTGGCCACCGGTCGCTACCTCGGAGAAGGGTTTGATGACGAGCGCCTTGACACCCTGTTTTTGACCCTGCCGGTTTCCTGGAAAGGTATCATTGCTCAGTACGCCGGTCGTCTGCACCGCCTCCATGACAGCAAACGTGAAGTCCGGATCTACGATTACGCCGATCTTGACATCCCGATGCTGGCCAGGATGTTTGATCGACGCTGCCGGGGCTACGAGGCAATCGGCTACTCCGTACAACTTCCGGCCGGCAGCCTCCCGGGCTGGCCGGCCGAAGTAGCGTTGCCGGCCAATCCTCTCTGGAAACAAAACTACAGCGCAAGCCTCCGCCGATTGATTCGTGACGGTGTAGATAAGCCTCTGGCCTCTCTCTTTCGCAACGCTGCCCGTGAGTTGTCTGCCGGAGAACAGGATGTCTCCAGAGCCCGCAGTGCCAGCGAAGCTTTTTTATTCAAACGACTGGCCTCAATGAAGCATACGGCCGGACGTTTTCAGCTCAACGCGGAACTCCCCATACCCTTTGACGGTCTGGGAAAATGGAGGTTGACCTGCTTGACCGTGATGCACGGATAGCAATTGAAATTGACGGCAGCCAGCATCTGGACGATGCAGATGCCTATCGCCGGGATCGCCGTAAAGATCAACTCCTGCAGGAAAACGGCTATTTTGTTCTGAGATTCCTTGCTGAAGATATCGGTCAACAGCTGGAGGCCGTGCTCAATGCCATTGAGCGAACCCTGGCCAACCGCCTGAAACCGGATAAACCGAAATGAATTTTCCCTCAAACCGTCAAGTCAATACCGGCTGGTGCTCAGGATTGACTTTTACTGCTGGTAATACTAATATATACTTATTAATACTTTTCCTGAGGGGTTCCCATGGCCACCACTGCCGTTGCTATAAAAATAGATCAAATAACAAAAGAACGATATAAAAAACTAGCCCGGATTAAAAACCGTTCAACCCACTGGATGATGCGTGAAGCTATTAACCAATACGTTGACAAAGAAGAAAAATGCCAATCATTTCGCCATGATGCGATGCATGCCTGGAACGAATATCAGGAAACGGGTCTGCATGCAACCGGTGATGAAGTTATCAAATGGCTAAATACCTGGGGAACAGACGGAGCAGAGGACGTTCCGGAATGTCACCAGTAAAATTTTCTTCCGGGGCGTTAAGTGATCTTGCCCGACTGCAGGCCTTCCTGAAGGAAAAGAACCCCATCGCCAGCCAAAAAGCTGCTGCAACAATTATTCAAGCTATCCGGATTCTGGAACATCACCCGCAAATCGGTCGTCCGGTGGACGACCTGGACCCGGTATTTAGAGAATTAGCCATAGGCTTTGGTCACTATGGGTATGTTGCGCTATATCGCCTGGAAAGTGATGCGGTAGTTGTTGTTGCCATCCGCCACCAACTGGAAGCCGGTTACTACTCCAATAAGGATTGAGATCTTCGTGTTCCAGTTTCCAGCGTACCATTCAGAAACAGGTAACGGACGTCGGTATTCAATACCAGGCACCTGCATACATGGACGAAAACAAAAGTGGCGAAAAAAGATGCCGTCAAACAACTGAAAAAGAAAAAAGCCCCATGTTTTCCTTCTGGTGATCCGCACGATCCACTATGACTTCCGCCGCTGTATTCCCATGGATGGCATAATGCATCTTGTTTTGAACCGCAGAAAAGAATCGTTTGGTCGCTGTGGCGGAAGGATTATAATCAAGTGCAGTTGCGTAGATATCTGTGATCTTTTGGTAAAACTTGCGCTCAGAAAGCCTGATTTCACGGATCTTCTCAAGCTGGCGCTCAAAATATTCATCGGTCAGTGGGTGTTCCGGGGACGGGTGTTCCGGGGTGTTCCGGGGACGGTATACTTAACTCACCCTAGGGTGTTCCGGGGACGGTATACTTAACTCACCCTAAATCCAGCCGAATTGAGTATCCTGTCCCCGGAACTCGCACTGACCTTCCTCTGATACACCTGCTCTAAGCCACTTCCGTATCAGGTTCAGCATACCGGGATCAACTATTCGGTGCTCCACGAACTTCATTAGCCATACATGATCGATAGCGTCAAAGAATCCGCGAATATCAGCATCAATACCCATCCCACCTTACGTCGCGTTATACCAACCCACACGGCGTCCAGCGCATTATGCTGGTGCCGCCCTGGCCGGAAACCGTAGCTGAAACCAAGAAATGTCTCTTCGTAGATCTGATTGAGTACCCGAACAGCGGCCTGCTGGACCACTTTGTCCTCCAGGGTCGCTATACCTATAGGACGCTTACGCCCGTCCGGCTTTGGTATCCAGATCCGTTTCGAAGGCATTGCCCGATAACGGCCACTTTGTACGCGCCTGTGGAGATCAGGTAAGCTGACCTCCAATTCTTCACCGTACTGCTTCCATGTCACGTTAAAGATCCCTGAGGCGGCATCACGTTTCAGTGATTTGTAACTGTCTCGGAGAAGGTCTACCGTAATGTGGTGCATAAGGCTGGTGAAACGCAGGTTTTTATCCTTTTGTGCTGCTACACGTATCCTGTCAAGTCCACTCAATGCTTGCTCCTGTCTCTGCACAGGTCACAGGTTTACCCTCCAGAATTCCCCTTGGTCACCGCCCTTCCCTCCAGAACCTCCGCTGCTGATTTGGGAAAATAGCGTTGTTCGGCTCCTTCTCTGGTACTATGTTGGTGTCTGACTTCTCAATGACGTACGCGTTGGGAGTATGGCCACAGACCTTCTCCAACCGCTCCGACGTCAGCACTGACCGCCGGAGATCACTGAGATCTCCCGGTCCTCGAGCATAGAATGTCCACGCATGCACAGGTTCTTAAAGACTCCGCGGGGCCGGTAAGCGGCTAGCTGGTTCACGCCACTTTCCGTTTTGCCTTCCCTACCAGACCACGTGGTCGGCACCCCGGATGAGGTGATTTCGGAGCTCAATGGCTGGCCTACGCTTCCCCTGTCAACGCTTCGCCGCCTCCTCGCGGATAGCCGACGCATGACTCGGGGCCATAATGGAGCAGCTTCTCCTTTTATGTAGGGCTCTTTCATCCCCTACTCTATGCCGGTTTATCCCGGCGCTTTCGGTCTGTCCCCATGGCGTCTTTGTTGTTGACAAGGGGAAGGCGGTTATGGCGGCAAGAAACCTGTGCATGGAATGCGGAGCCTGCATGCGTAACTGCCCGTCAGGAGCAATTTCAGTCGAGGCCGGAGAGGGTTGTGTGCGGGGTATTATAAATAAACTCCTGGGTATTGATGGGCCCTGCTGTTGAAGCCGACAAGTGAAAAAGCCTAGCCTTCAGCCGTACCGTTCTGGTCATATTTTTTGAGTTTTCGCCACAGGGATACCCGGTCGATTCCGATGATTTTAGCGGCTTTTGTCTTGTTGCCGTCAACGCTTTTCAGAATGGAGAGGATATACTCGCGTTCATTTTCTTCAAGGCTTTTTCTTGGTCCGGACACTGTAAGGCTGGGCAGTTGGAAGTGGTGGCTGCTGCTGACCTCCGCCGGCAGATGATGTGTTTTGATCTCCGAGTCATCGCACAGGGCCAGCGAACGTTCCATGATATTTTCAAGTTCCCGTGCATTGCCCGGAAAATCATATTCCTCCAGCTTGTACAACGCCTCCCTGGAAATACTCTTGCTCTTGTCGCCCGGTAGAGAATATTTGGCCAGAAAATAGTTGACCAGCAAAGGGATGTCGTCTTTACGTTCCCGGAGTGGCGGGATGTGCAGATTGACGACATTGAGCCGGTAATAGAGATCCTGGCGAAATGTTCCCTTTTTTATTTCTTCCTTCAGGTCGCGGTTGGTCGCCGCCAGCAGGCGGACATCTATTGGTATCTCCTTGGTCCCGCCGACCCGGATAATTTTTTTCTCCTGCAGTACCCTGAGTAATTTCACCTGCATTGTGAGCGGCATTTCGCCTATTTCATCGAAAAGGATGACTCCGCCGTTGGCAGACTCTAGAAGCCCGTTTCGCAGTCCACCGGCATCCGTGTACGCATCTTTTTCATGCCCGAACAGTTCGTTGACCATCAGATCCTCGGTCATGGCCGCACAGTTAATGGGGAGAAATCGCCTGTTGGCCCTGGGGCTGAGCTCATAAATCGTTCTTGCCACCAGTTCCTTGCCGGTTCCGGTCTCGCCGGTAATGAGTATATTGCAGTCAAGCTGGGCAAAATGGGCTATGGAATCTTTGAGTTTGAGTATCTCGTGGTTCTGGCCGATGAACTGTGTCGTCCCCTGTTGCGCTTTGATTCGTCGTTTAAGGCGGCTGATCTCTCGCCTGAGCATTGTTTTTTCAGTGGCTCTCAGGACCAGGGCATGCAGTTCCTTGAGTTTTATCGGCTTGGGGAGGGAATAAAAAGCTCCCTGGGCCATGGCATCTACGGCGGAGTTTACCGTTGCATAGCCGGTGACAATGATGACCTCAATCTCGGGATGGATTTCCTTGGCGGTTTTCATGACCTGGACGCCGTCAACATCACCCATCTTCAGGTCCGTGATCACCAGGTCAAAGTGAGACTGGGCGAGCAGGTTCATGGCTTCAGTTCCACTTTCTGCTGTTGTTACCTGAAAGCCTTGTTGTTCGAGGAAATGGCTGACGTTCTGAAGGTTTATCACCTCGTCGTCAACAAGCAGGATTGCAATAGTATTATTTTCTGGCATTGTTGTTCCTGAATATTTAACTCTTTCCGGAAGAGTGTTCGTCTTCGTATTCCATATGAAGCGGCAGCGTAATGATAAATCGGGTTCCCTTGCCCTTCTCAGATTCAACCCGGGTTGAACCGTTTTGTTTCTTTATGATGCCGTACACGACTGCCAGGCCCAGACCGGTTCCGTTGCCGGCGTTTTTGGTGGTAAAAAACGGGTCGAATATTTTTGGCAGATTTTCCTTGTCGATCCCTGTGCCGGTGTCGGCGACGGTGATGACCGCATTTTTACCGTCTTCGTCTTTGTCCGCATAGATGGTGACCGCTCCCGGTGCTTTGGGAATGGACTGGAGAGCATTGATCGTCAGATTCAACAGGGCTTCAATCATTTTTTGAACATCGATCAGAAGAATAATATCATCGGGTATGTCGGTATCCAGATTAACGCCTGCCGGGATTTCACTGGCAACAAGTTGTTTGACCCTGTTGACGACTTTTACAAGCTGGTAGGGTTGGAGAGAAAATGTCTGTGCCCTGGAAAATTCCAACAGTCCTCGAACAATCTCTCCGGCCCTCTGGGTTTCCTGGTTGATGGTCTCCAGCATCTTTGCGACCAATGGGTTCTGTTCCGGATCGATTTCGGAAATGGCGATCTGGCAGGACGTGGCAATGTTGTTGAGCGGATTATTAATCTGATGGGCGGTTCCAGAGGCCAGAGTACCGATTGAGGAGAGTTTTTTTGCCTGAAAGAGCTGCTCCTGTTGTTCTTCCAGATCGGTGACCATTTTATTGAACGCCCGAAGCACACTGCGAACCTCACCTTTTTTTCATCAACAGGTAGAAGGGAAAAGGTACCGTTGGCGATGTCGATGGCAGCATTCTCAACCATTTTCAAGGGCTTAATAATCGCAATATAGAGCAGGGTGATGGTAAATCCGGAGAGGAGGATAATAAAAAGAACTGCTTTGAAAAGGAGGCGTTTGAAGTTGGCGATAAAAGTGGTCATCTTGTGCTGTTCAAAGAGGACCAGGTTTTCGGTCACATTCACAAGGTTCTGACCCAGAGAACGAACTTTATCTCGCAGTGCGCAGTCCGTCGTCTCCTTTCCGTCGACACATATTTCTTTAAAATCCTGAAAGGTTTTCTTGTATGCCTTCAGGTTTGCCGTCAGGTCCTGCAGGTGTGTGGGCTGCGGCATTATTTTCAGGTCATCGACAACCTGGGGGACGAGCTGTTCAGCCTCGTTGATGTATTCAAGAACTTTAGTAAAATCTTCATTGTCATTGGCAATGATAAAGTTTTTTTCATACCGTCGTATCTCAAGGCAGATGTTGCTGAGGTTGCCCGCATGCATCAGCAGGGTGACATCATCGTTGAACATCTCAAAATCTTTGAGGAAAGTTGCCCCGGCAACAATGTAAAAAAGCAGATGAAGGCATAAGCAGCCGAGCATCTTCTGGCGTAAATTTAAGGCAATCATCATCTATTGTTGCTCGTCCCGATCAAACAGAAGAACGGGCATTGAAAGAGTTACATTTGACATTTTTTTTTTTCAGTACAGTATAACGTTGACCCAGACTGTCTTGAGGTCACCTCAAAACAGTGTATCATTGCCCTATCGGTTTGATATTATAAAGAATGTGTCCGTGTCGCATCCGGCCGATTATACGGCTGTCGGTACATCCGGAAACACACTCGGAAATTTTCACTGACCCGCCCTTGTCGTGTTTTAAACAACACAACAGGATAAAAATTTTTATCTTTAAAATTCCCCTTTATTATATACCGTCACAGATATAAAAAACATGAGCGGTATCCTCACCTCAAAGCAAATTTAAGGCCAAATAGGTAAAAACATACTGAAAGGGCGGTATTACGACCTCTTTGCAGGGCTGTAAAGTGTATTGCTTTCCCATGACAACGTCCAAACTTCCCCTATCAGTAGTGTTGCACATCTGAAACATTGTTGCAATGTGTAACGTTGCAAGTCGCAACATTTCTTTGCGGGCGGTTGTATATTAGCCTTCTGTTATAGTTGTTTTTTTATGGATTTTTTCTCGTCATTATTTTCTTGTCCAGTTTTCAGTATTTTGTTACATCCTGCAACAGCAACGTGTTACCTCCCTATTTTTCGGATTCATTTTTCCAGACCAGGTGTTGCAGGTAGACACGATAGATAGCATTCCTTCACTCAGGCAAAAAACGGCATACGGGTTGCAAATCAACGATGAAATCTACTCATGACTGAGCTGATTGATCGGAGAAAGGAGGAGCAGTACAGGGTTTGACAACAAACACTCCGGCCGGCTCGTATTTTTTTTGGAGAAAAGTGATGGAAGATATGACTGTGGAAATGAATAGGGGTGAGAGAGTTCATCCGGTTGCCGGGCCGGATTGTCATTATGCGACTGGACCTCCTCCTCCTGGCTGGTGAATGTTTGTTAACATCCAGTTTTATTAAAAAGAATGAAATTTCCTGCTGATCAGGAACTACGTATAACAAAGGATAAAGGAAAAATGACGTTACCTATAATATTAGTCATGGCCGTTCTGGTCCTGGCGATTCTCCTCTTTATTTTTGAATGGGTCCGTGTCGACGTTGTCGGCATAATTATGATGATAATTCTTCCCCTGCTGGGCCTTGTTACACCAAAAGAGGCTATCAGCGGGCTGTCAAGTAATGCTGTTGTTTCCATTATAGCCGTTATTATTATCGGTGCCGGACTCGATAAGACCGGGGCAATGAATTCCCTGGCCAGGGTTCTGCTCAAGTTTGCCGGCAAAAGCGAGAGCAGGATTATGATCCTGATTTCCGGTACGGTGGCCTTTATCTCAAGTTTTATGCAGAATATAGGTGCGGCGGCACTGTTCATGCCTGCTGCAAAGCGTATCTGTCGGCAGACCAACATCCCGGTTTCTCGGATTCTCATGCCCATGGGCTTCTGTGCAATTATCGGCGGCTGTATCACCCTGATTGGTTCAAGTCCGCTTATTCTCATGAACGATGTCATGAAAATTTCCGACCCCGATGTTGAACCCTTCGGGCTTTTTGCCGTGACTCCGGTCGGGCTGGCCCTGATTGTTGCCGCTCTTATCTATTTTGTTCTGTTTGGCCGTTTCATCCTTCCTACAGGGCAGGGTGATGAGGGGGGAACCGGGCCTATTTCACCGGAACTCGAAAGAACGTATCATGATATTGGGAATCTTTTTGAGATTCAAATTCCAGACTCCTTCAATGGTCCGCAAACGCTATCTGAACTTGATATCAGGCCGATCTTTTTTACTACGATCCTCGGAATTACTACAAAGGACGGAAGTGCAACCTTATCCCCTGATTTTTCCGACTCCATCAAGGGGGGAGATACTATCATCGTAGAAGGGCCTCCTGAGCTGGTGGCAAAAATGGTCGAGTCCTTTGGCTGGCTTCTTAAAGAAGATCTGGAGATATTTGCTGAGAATTTTTCCCCGAACAATGCCGGCATCATGGAGGCAATTATTTCTCCACGCTCGGAACTGGTCGGGAGTACGCTTCGCTCCTTTTCTTTCCGCAAAAAGAATGGGGTAACCCCGCTTGCCGTATTTCAAGATAATAAGACCTATGTCGGTGACATCTCAACCATGACCTTGCGGGCGGGCGATGCTTTGCTGCTGCAGGGCCCCTGGGAAAAATTTCATTACCTGAAAGAACGAACCGATCTTGTCTTTACCGAGGAGGTGCAGGGTGAAATTCTCCGCACCGATAAGATCAAATTTGCAGTGGGCGGCCTGACCCTGGCTCTGGTCATGATTCTTGGTTTTCATGTCCAGCTTTCGATTGCTCTGCTCGCAGGAGCCATATTCATGGTTCTTACCAAGGTGCTTTCTATTGATGAGGCCTACGATTCGGTGGACTGGATGACGGTCTTTCTCCTTGGCGGTCTTATTCCTCTGGGGATTGCCTTTGAAAAAACGGGCGCAGCAAAACTGATTGCAGAAACCATTATGGGCGCGATGGGTACGGTTTCTCCGCTCATTCTGCTGACCGTGATTGGTATCCTGACTTCGTTTTTCACCCTGGTTGCCTCCAACGTCGGTGCAACCGTCCTTATGGTTCCGCTTGCCATGAATATGGCAGCGAGTGCGGGGGCAGACCCACGGATAGCTGCCCTGGTGGTGGCGGTCGCCTGCTCAAATACCTTTATCCTTCCCACTCATCAGGTGAACGCTTTAATTATGCGTCCCGGCGGATACAAAACAAAGGATTATTTCCGGGCCGGTGCAGGGATGACTGTCCTCTACCTGGTGGTTATGATGGGATCGATGGTACTGTTTTACGGCCTTTGATTTCTGCCGGCGGCGTTCAAACAATCAAGAACTCAAGGCACGTAAAGGTCGGGACGCCAACTGTGTACTGTTTAGACAATCTTTTACTCTAAGGACACTTACAATGAAAATATTTCTCTCAACCTGTACCTTCCTGTTTATCGGGGCAAGCCAGGCGTTTGCATCCGGACACGGGGGCGGTGAAACAGCAGTGAGTCTGACCTCGACAGCTCTTGGCTATGCCTCGCTTGCACTTTTCGTGTTGGCCTATATCTTGGTTATATTTGAAGAAAGAACGCATCTTCGTAAAAGCAAGCCAGTGATGATGGCGGCTGGATTCATCTGGATTCTTCTTGCCATTGCCTTTCGTCAGGTGGGTATTCCCGCCGAGGAGGCGCACAATGCCATTATTCACAATATAACCGAGTATTCAGAGTTGATGCTCTTTCTGCTCGCCGCCATGACCTACATTAACTCAATGGACGAGCGGAATGTATTCCAGGCTCTACGTTCCCTGCTGGTTTCCAGGGGTTTTTCACTGCGGGTGGTTTTCTGGATTACCGGGTTTCTTGCCTTTGTCATCTCGCCGGTTGCCGATAACCTGACGACTGCTCTGCTTATGGGTGCTGTGGTCATGGCGGTTGCCAAGGATAATAAAAAGTTTATTGCCCTGGCCTGTATTAACATCGTGGTCGGTGCAAATGCAGGCGGTGCCTTTTCGCCCTTTGGTGATATTACCACCCTTATGGTCTGGCAAAAGGGTCAGGCTGCCTTTGGTGAATTCTTCTACCTCTTTATTCCGGCTCTGGTGAACTGGATCATTCCGGCTGCTATCATGAGCGTCTTTGTCTCCAAAGAGGTACCTGAAGCTCTGGATGAATCGGTGCACATGAAATTCGGGGCCAGGCGGATCATCTTTCTCTTTCTGCTGACCATTGTTACAGCGGTCTCCTTTCACAACTTTCTCGATCTGCCTCCGGCCGCAGGTATGATGCTCGGCCTTTCCTATCTGGGATTTTTTTCCTACTACATCAAAGTCAGAGAAAAACGTGCCCATGAATATGATAAACCGCTTGGAATCTCACTCGACCAGCATGACAATCCCTTTGATATCTTCAAGCGGGTGGCACAGGCCGAATGGGATACCCTGCTTTTCTTCTACGGTGTTATTCTCTGTGTCGGGGGCCTTTCCCAATTCGGGTACCTGGCCCTGGTTTCCCATCAGATGTATGTCGGCCTTGGTGCGACCTACGCCAATATTCTGGTCGGGATTTTATCCGCCATTGTTGATAATATTCCGGTTATGTTTGCGGTCTTGACCATGGATCCTTCCATGCCTCTCGGCCAGTGGCTGCTGGTCACTCTGACGGCCGGTGTCGGCGGCAGCCTGCTCTCCATCGGTTCAGCTGCCGGTGTCGCCCTGATGGGAACCGCTCGTGGAACCTATACCTTCGGTGCCCATCTGAAATGGGCCCCGGTTGTAGGGCTGGGGTATGCGGCAAGCATCTATACGCATCTATTGATTAACAGTCGCTTGTTTTAAGGGGGTAGGTTATGGAGTATAGTATACCTGCAGAGGTGATGGGACAGGCCCAACTCAGTGGTTACGGCATGGATGAATCAGCGATGGACGACATGATTTCCTCTGTCGCCCATGCGGTCAAGCCGGTTACCGACAACGCTCTTCCCGATCCTATCGATTATCTAAAAGAGGTCATGGAACAGCGAGGACTTCGCAACAAGGATTTGAAAATATATATCGGCAGTTCAGGTAATGTCTGTTCCGTGCTTAAGCGACGAAAACCGCTTACCCTGCGGATGATACGAAATCTGCATAAGTATCTTGGTATTCCGGCCGAGATACTTATTCAACCGTATACCTGTCGTTGATCATTTTTATTTTCTGCAATTGCCGGTGCGTGCGGTAAACACTACCGCACGCACCGGCAACCGGCAATTGTAACCGACAGTGGAGAGGGATGAGTTTTTTTTCAAAAAAAGAACATGAACCTGAAACTTCGGGAACCGGTGAAACCCTCGGTTCTCGACAGGTAAAGGAACTTAAAGCCAGGACTGCAGGCACGGATCTGCCGCCCTATGTTGCGCGTCAGGTGACAAATGAGCTTGATCGCCTGGAGAAAACCGATCCGGTTGCGGCTGAATTTTCCATCGGGGTCAACTATATCGAACTCCTGCTCTCACTGCCGTGGTTCAAGGAAACCCGGGATAATCTTGATCTTGGCCGGGCCGAATCCATTATGTCCTCCCATCATTACGGATTGGAGCTTGTCAAGACGAGAATATTAGAATTGCTAGCCGCCAAAACCCTAAAAAAACAAGAGAAATCAAGAATATTGATCGTTGACGATGAAGAGGTCGCCCGCGATAACCTGCGGCATTTTTTTAATTCTCAAGGCCATACGGTTGAAGTAGCTGCCAATGGGGTTGATGCCCTGCAGCAGGTGGAAAAAAGTGAACATTTCGATATCCTGATCACTGATCTGAAAATGGACAGGATGGACGGGCTCACCCTGATCGAAAAGGTTGCCAAGGCATCTCCGGAAACCAATGTCATCATGGTCACCGGCTACGCGACGGTGTCCAATGCCGTTGATGCCATGCGCAAGGGGGCAACCCATTATCTTTCCAAACCGGTTCAGCTTGATGAATTGAAACAGACTGTAGAGGAAATTCTCCACAAACAAAAAAAGCTCCAGGTCAGCCAGGGGCCTGTACTCTGTTTTTCCGGGCCCCGGGAACCGGAAAAACCTCCATCGGTCAGTCGGTGGCGACCTCGCTTGGCCGGGAGTTTGTTCGTCTGTCAATGGCCGGATTGCGTGATGAGGCGGAAATCAGGGGGCATAGAAGAACGTATGTCGGGGCCATGCCGGGGCGTATCATCAGTGAGATTAAACGAATCGGGGTGACCAATCCCTGTTTTATGCTCGATGAAATCGATAAGATCGGACAGGATTTCAGGGGTGATCCCGCCTCGGTGCTGCTTGAGGTCCTTGATCCCGAACAGAACAGGAATTTTACTGATCATTATCTTGATATTCCCTTTGATCTGTCGGGGATTCTGTTCATTGCAACGGCCAATGACCTGGGGAAACTGCCCGGGCCCTTACTGGACCGATTGGAAGTGATCGATTTTTCCAGCTATTCGTTTCAGGAAAAAAAGACCATAGCCAGGGAATATCTTTTACCCAAACAGCTGGCTGCCCATGGACTCACCGATATCAACCCACAGGTTACTGATAACGCCCTGGGAAAGTTGATTGTCAACTACACCAGGGAATCCGGGGTCCGAGGGCTCAGTCGAGAGATCGGAACTATCTGTCGAAAATTGGCTCTGCAGGTTTTGAAAAATGAAGGGGAAAAGTCGCTCCCGGTCATTGACGAAGAGGCGATCACTCCAATGCTCGGACCTCGCAAGTATCGTCAGGAGGCCGCCGAGGGAGAAGATAAGGTCGGAGTTGTAACCAGCTTGGTCTGGACCCGTTATGGCGGTGAAATTATGTTCATTGAAGCCCTGGCAATGCGGGGCAGCACCAACCTTATCCTGACCGGATCACTGGGTGAGGTGTTGCGCGAGTCCGCCCAGACCGCCTTGAGTTACATACGAAGCCATACTGAAGCCCTGGGGATTGCCCCTGATTTCTATGATAAGTCGGACATCCATATTCATCTGCCGGCCGGTGCGGTTTCAAAAGACGGCCCCTCTGCCGGTGTCGCCATGGCTGTTGCCCTGGTTTCCCTGCTTACCGATCGACCGGTCCATCGGAATGTATCGATCACCGGCGAGATGACGCTTACCGGGCAGGTATTACCGGTTGGTGGAATTCGTGAAAAATTACTGGCCGGGGTTCGAACCGGCTGTGTCAAGGTTGTCCTGCCCGCAAAAAATCGGGAAGATGTTGCCTCGCTGAGCGACGATGTTACCGGTCATCTGGAACTGGTATACGTGGATTCCCTTGACGAGGCCATCGTCCACATGTTGCTCTGAGTTTGTTTTTTTTATAGAAAAAACCAGTAGATATGCAATAGCCTGTGTGGCGGAGTTCCTGCTCCACGGTTCCTTTTTCTCCTCCCTTTTCCCTGTCTGTCTAAAAAACGCTTGTTGCATTTTGTTACGGGGTTACACCTTGCAACAGTTTTTATTTTGAGAGATGATTGCAGGAATTTTTTTCCAAATATCCACTAATTTCAACCTGTTAATATCTTGATACTGGGTTGTGTCTAAGCCGGGGAGCGCTTTCTACTTAATTTTATGGAAAGGATTGTTTCAAGCTGCAACAAAGATCGGCCCGGCAGTATGGGGCTGTTGACCGCTGAATGCGGTAATTATTTCTTATCCATTTGTTTTCAAAGCTAAAAAAAATATTTTATTAATTTGGCACGACCCGTGCAACGTTGAGGGCAAAGACACGATGAATACGTTTTGATAAACACATACAGCATAGAGGAGAACGTCATGGGATTCACTGATTGGTTCGCACTGGGAATGAAGAAAAATAAAGAAGTTAAAGTTAAAAAGATCAAGGAAGCGTCAGTTGATATGGGGGCAATGGCAGCCGGTAGTCCGTCAGAAGCCGCTGGTGCCTTAGCCCGGTTAATGGATCAGAAAAACGCGCCGACCAAGGTGCTCATGATCCAGGATGGAGAATATATGCCCCAGGTCACGGATTATGCACTGAAGATGGCCGAGCGGCTTGACTGTGAAATTATTGCCCTTGATGTAACCGATAGACCCTTGCAGTTTTCGGGTGACAGGAGAGCAAGAGAAACCGATCGTTTCGTGGAAATGGCTGCGCAGAGTGCCGAGAAATTTACCAGTCAGGCCACTGCCCGCGGAATCAAGGTCGAACATATTACTGAGATTGGAGATCCCGAAGAGGTTATTGCAAAGATCAGTGCTGCCGATGCCGGTATTCGCTACGTCTTGAGCAAGCCGGAAGAGGGCACGATTCGTGCCGGCGAGGAACGCGTTCATGTTCCTGTCTTTGATCTCCACTGTTCACGTTTATAAGCGTTTAGACCATATACAGGAGGTACATCATGGAACCCTTGACAATATTTGCATCAACCGTTGGATTTATCGCCGCTTTTCATCTGGTTTCTACAACCGTTGACCGTTTGAGCAAAAGAAGCTACGGTCATGGCAGTCAGCAGACCAAAAGAGAGGACTGGTATTGTTTCTTTCAACCATCCGACCTTCTGGGGGCTGACTGGGGTTCCACCGACAGCGGTGACCAGCAGCAACCAACCGTTTCCGACAACCTTGATCAGAGACGTCGCCAGCAGGAACGTCGACCGCGTCTTCAAGCCTGAGGAAATAACAACACATCCTCTTTACCTGTAAGCAATTTTCAGGTAAAGTACGCATTAAAAAAAAGCAGATAGAGCAACTCCCGCTTCCGGGAGTTGCTCTATCTGCTTTTTGACTGTTGAGGGACTGCGTACAAAAGTTGTACAGTCTTACATCCACCAGCTCATGGCTAAATTTTTTTAACCTGTACATCTATGAGTCCGTTGATTTAGTGTTCCAGCTCTACATTTAAGACGTATATAGCTACAAAGACGTTATTATTTTACACTTAGCCCTTGACTGCGTAAGCTTACCATGATATAGGGGTGTTCCGGACGTGTTCCGGGGACGGTATACTTAATTCACCCTAAATCCAGCTGAATTGAGTAACCTGTCCCCGGAAATCACGGAACTCAGATAAACACGTACCTTTCGGCTTCGGGGGAATTCTTGGCAATGTTTTTTTTAAGCAGGAAATCCTGTCATTCCTCCTGTAGATATCGCAACTCAACCACAGGGACTTCCCAGCTCTCGCATTGGCACCGCTTCTGAAAATCCTGATCCAGGATATCCGTTCTGCAACGACGGGCAAGGGCAATGACCGTTATTTCCTTGATACTCTCTATACGATCCTGCCATCGTGCCTGGGCAGTTTTTGAAAGACGGGCCACAGGGGTCCCGCCATGATTGAGGAGGTGCAGGAAACTGTTGTCGCGGCTGATGGTCAGACGGCTGCCGGCTGTAAGTGCCCTGATAGCCCTGCTGGTGGGATGACTCTCTTTTTTCATCCCGGCAAAATCAATAAACAGTTCCTTCATACCAAGCAGTTCATAGTGTGGAACCAGTTGCGGCAGCGTATGAGACGGGGTGACCTCACGGTTCATCAGAAAGTCGCCGCCCAGGAGGCCGACATGTGGATTCTGTGAATTGTCGCTGGCAAAAAGCTGCAGGGTTTCCCGGGCTCGCGACATGGCCACATAGTAGAGTCTGCGCTCCTCTTCCATGTCCCGGCCTGTCTTTTTCCGCCAGTTGCCGTCCAGGACAAAAACATGGTCAAATTCCAGTCCTTTTATTGAGTGGACGGTGGAGAGAAAGATGCCGTTTTCCAAATTCCGGCCGCGATGCTGATCGGCCAGGGCCTCATAGAGATAATT
This sequence comes from Deltaproteobacteria bacterium, assembly GCA_024280455.1. GTDB lineage: Bacteria > Desulfobacterota > Desulfobulbia > Desulfobulbales > Desulfobulbaceae > DRLX01. The sequence goes on from JAJRQC010000073.1 coordinate 32,367, forward strand.
TTCCACCCGTCCCACCGGTTGCGGCGTATTCCCGGTCTCCTCCGACCACTCCTGAAGAAGAGAGCGCAGGTTTGCCTGCCAGATATTTTTTTCCGCCCCGATCTCCGGCAGAAAGTTCAGCAGTGTTTTGGCGGTGACCTGTTCCTCACTGCAGTTATGAAGAAAAGTCAGCAGATCTGCATTTTCCCTGATCCGGGACAGGCCGGGAAATGCACTCCTCCCCCAGTTAAGGCTTACCGAAATGCCTTCCGCTTCAAATACGCTGCGGACAATATCAAGCTCCTGCCACTCCCTGGCCAGTATGGCGCAGCTGTTCAGATCAAAATCACTGCTCAGGCTCTGCAGACGCAGTAGTTCCTCCAGCAGGACAAGGGCCTGGGCTGTCGCACCTTTCACCCGAAAAATCTGCACCTTTCCCTGCCCACTCTGGTCGTTGAGCTGCCAGTTGCCCCCCGGCGGCAGGGTCTCTCTGGCCCGGTTGATTGCTATGGGATGCTCCTGCTTCATCCTGTCCCGGTTATGAACAATGAGCGCGTTGGCCGCCCTGATAATATTGGCAGTGGATCTGTAGTTCTCGGTCAGATAATGGACATCAGCATGGTAATCCGCCTTGAAACGTCTGATGAAGTCAACATTTGCCCCGCGAAAACGATAGATATTCTGGTCATCATCCCCCACCGCCAGAATGGTAAGCTTTTCATCTTTTTCCGTGAGCGCCCTGCCGGCCAGCAGGGAAACCAGTTCATACTGTTCCTCATCGATATCCTGATACTCATCCACCAGAATATGGCTGAATCCGGACACCAAAGCATCCCTTGGCCGGCCATCTGCAAAACCAAGAACATCACACTCACCCTTGAGCAGGGCGACTGCATCCTGGATCACCCTGGAAAAATCAATCTCCTCCCGGACCGAACCGCCGGTCTGCCTGACCAGGGATCTGCCGGTCAACCTCAGGGCCAGCCCATGGAAGGTCAGCGTTGTTACCCTGGCCATATCTCTGCCGACCATGTCCCGCAGTCTTCGACGAAGGCCCATGACAGCGCTCCGATTGAAACAGAGGACCAGGATAGCTTCCGGGCGAACCCGCTTCACCCTGAGCAGATAGGCCACCCGGTGGGCAACTGTCCTGGTTTTACCGGCTCCAGGGCCTGCCATGATGAGCATATTGGTCTCCGTAGGTGCTTCGACAATCGCTTCCTGGGCCTTGTTGTGCAGGTCTTCGACTATTCGTTGATACGACTGCTCGCTGGTTGCCCGTTCCAACAACTCCTCCCTGCCGGGAAAGAAACGTTGAATAAAGTCTTCCTTTTCATCGTTGAAGTATGAGTGCACCAGATTCATGGCCAGGCTTATTTTTTTTATCGCGCAGCGGGCATACTCGTTGATGACATGGACTTGAAAGTTCTTTTCAGAGTAATGGGTTTTCAACGGTTCAAAATTCGCCTTTGTATATTGCCTGCCCTTGGTCTCCGGGTTGATGGTGATGGTCATGGCCTGTCTGAAAACAGCCAGCCCCTGCTGCAGTTCAATCACCCCCTGTTCATGCATAAAAGTCAGGCCCCGTTCCGCTGCCGCAAGCGGATCCCGGAGTGCGGAAAACAGGAACAGATCTTTCTTCAGCCCTTCGACGATCCCCTCAAGGGTAAATTCCAGCAGCAGAGAGGCGTTGGCCCGGACATTGCCCTGCAAAGGGGCCAGGATAACCCTTAGAGCCACATGGGCTGCCTGCTGACGGATATCGACCGTCTTCCGCAGAGACTCCCAGTCACGGTGCAGCATGATGGAAAAACTGTTATTTCCCCTGGACTTAATACTGACGCTTCCCTTCTGTCCGGCCAAGCCCTTGCCGTCACGACTCAAGCCCCGGAGAACCAGGGCCAAACTGCCGGGCGTACTGTAGCTGTGGCCCATATCGATCAGATGCTGATTAACCTGCCTGAGATCAATCACCAGGTTTTTTTCACTATCCGCATCCGGCGCAGTGTCCTGGAGTATTTTCAAGAAATCCCTTTCCAGGTCGCAAAAGCGTGTGAGGCGATTTTTTGAGCTGTCTTTGACCTTATAGCGGACATAGGCCGAGAGGACCATCTCTTTGGAGAGCAGCCCCTGCTGCGCCATATCCTCCAGGGTCCGCAGTACTCTTTGGGTCTCGGTTTCACTTTCCGGATCATCATCAGTATGCGCAAAGGAACTCAGGCAGGCTAGATCATCGGCACTGAATCCTGTTGCAGGCGGACTCTCCATCAGAGCGGCGAGGATGGAAATCCACCGTTTCCGCTGTCTCTTTGAGAGACCAAGTTTCTCTATCTTCCCCTCTGCCTCTTCCAGGTTACGCACAAGCGGTTGTCCCTGAAAAACGCGGGTATCGTTCTCATTTCGGTGCAGGAAACCGCTCCTCTCCAGCCATGAAACCGCCGTCTTGACCCGGGTATCCCTGTCCCGGCCAAATTCATCCTCATTGATGTCAACCACACCCAACCTGAGAATTTCTCCGGAAGTCAGCACCACTTTGCCGTCTTTTTTTGCGGAAAAACGCAGGCCGCGCAGAATCTGGGCGATCTCCCGCCGGGTCAACCGCGAGTTGCTGCTCATCCGAAACTGACCTTCAACATCCTGCTCGGTGAAAATCAGGATGCACTCGGCCTCATCGCGATCCCGCCCCGCACGTCCGGCCTCCTGAAGATAATTCTCAAGGGAACCCGGGATGTCGGCATGGATAACCAGTCGCACATCATCCTTGTCAATGCCCATGCCAAAGGCATTGGTGGCGCAGATAACCGGGACCTCTCCACCGATAAAGTCGTTCTGAATACGGTTTTTTACAAAAGGATCCAGGCCGGCGTGAAAGGCCTCCACCCTGTAGCCTTCATTTGCCAGAAACTCGGTCAGATTCTCGGTATTTTTGCGAGTCGCACAATAAATGACCACACTGCCCGAGTCACTGAAACGCGTTTTGAGCAGGGTCAGGATCGTCTGGTTTTTTTCATAACTGTTCACCGGCCATACTTCGTAGTGCAGATTGTCCCGCTCATGGCCTCCGGCAAATGTAAGAACCCGCAGTCCGAGTTCACGGCCGATAATATCGAGGATCTCGGATTGTACATCTTTCTTGGCCGTTGCCGTGAAACACTGGACAGGAGGGATTGCACTTTTTTGCTTTTGGGCGAATTCCCGGATGAAACGAATGGAATAAAGATAATCCGGGCGAAAATCATGCCCCCATTTGGACAGGCAATGCGCTTCATCAAAGACCCAGGCACCAATCTCCCGCTGACTGATGGTCTGGACAAAAGAACGGTTACGCAACTGTTCCGGTGAAACATACAAAATGCCCACATCCCCCAGCCTGACACCGTCCATCACCTCACCTCTTTCGGGCATGGACAGCATGCCGTTAATGGCCGCAGCCAGAGTGGTTCCCGTCTGCCTGGCAAAATTTTCCACCTGGTCTTTCATCAGGGCCTGCAAAGGAGAAATAACGATGGTCAAGGTATTGCGCCGACGATAGCGCATCAGGGCGGGAAGCAGGTAACAGAGGGTTTTCCCCCCTCCGGTGGGCAAGGTGGCAAAAAGGGAAGAATTCCGGGCAGCGGCTGTTACAATTGTTTCCTGCAGACTCCTGCCGTCATCGGCTGCCGGCTGGGGCCGAAAGTCCTCAAACCTAAAATACTTTTGCAGAAAAGCCCGTGGATTATGATTTGTTTGGCAATAGGTGCAGTCGGGGTTGCTGCAGGGCTGTTCACGCAGCTGATGAAGAAGGCCGACTACCACGGGGAAATGGTGGCGAACCCACGGAGGCAGGACCGAATTGCCGCCGGAAACACTCAACCACGCGGTCACATAGGCCAGCGGTGGGTGTTCTAAATGTTTATCAATCAGCTGCTCTACAAGTTTTTCCAGGGCCTCTCTGCAGACATTTTTCTGAATGCGCCAGGAAAAGGCCTCATAAAGATCATCATCCTCCAGAAGAGGGACCCCCATTGCTCCAAAGGCAACGGATGTACCTGCAAACTTTTCATCTTTGTCAAAGAATCCCCGGTAGATCAATGGAGCATCCGAGCCACCGGCCAGCAACTGTGAAAAAGCGTCCCATTGTTCAGTGAAGACCTTTCCGGCCAGTACGGCATCTTCAGCCGGATTGTTTATACTGTCCCTGACGATCTGATAATTCTTGACCAGTCGATGGTAGGGATTTTCCGGAAAGGCAAGGGGAGAGAGATAGAGGGTGTCGACCACCGGTTTATGCAGAATTGCAAGTGTTGGATCCTTTTCATGCAGGCAGGGGATATCGTGGGAGAGGATATTATGGCCGAGGATAAACTCCGCACTGCTGCCGAAGTCATCAAACCGGGCAAGCTGTTCTTTGCCGACTTTCCGCCCTTGCGGGGTATTGAACTTTTTCCCGTTGAAAAATGCGCCCAGGGCATAGATTTCACCGTTCTCATTTGTTTCAATATCAAACAAGAGACAGCGAGTAAGAAATGCCTGGCTATCATTGGACATTCTTGCCCCTGGGAAACGGAAGGATAATAAACAGTTACAAACATCATTACTTGTTTTGTCGTAACTGTTCAGCTGCACCCAATCTTCAGGCGATCAGGCGCCTCACATAGGCGGGCTATAGATTCGTTGGCCTGATTACCTGAATCTCAGGCACATCTGAACAGTTACAGCCGGTGGTTATGCGAATTTCCAGCACCCATC
>JAJRQC010000074.1 GCA_024280455.1 Deltaproteobacteria bacterium
TATGCGGAACGTCCGGCCCGGTTTCAGGAACCGACCCGGGATATTCTGTCCTACCTAAATCCTGTAATTTAAAATGAGAAAATCATTTAAAATGAGAAAATCATTTTTTCATTTTCTGAAGTGCAGGATTTAGGTCCTATGATTTCAGCCTGCAGTCAGTCTCAAGAGCTGGGCGCATCCGGCCAGAGAAAAATCACAGCTGTCCCAAACGGGACAGCTGCGGGCTGATTGTCTGAGGAAACGTCCTTGTCTCAATTTTGATGGACACGCCGGTACCCTCCCGGGGGCGGTCTTTTGGAACAGAACAACCGAGACGGAGGGCCTCAGTTGCGGCAATGGCATGATCATTGCTTTTCCGGTTCATAGCTACGGGCATCTATATGCGAAAATAGCCTGCGAAGATATGCTGTTTCAGGCTATTTTCATAACAGCGAAGCGGTGTCATCGCTGTGGCTGTGACCTGAAAATTCTGGTCCAGCCATGCTGGTTTAAGCGGTGAATACGAAAGCAATTGAGGAAATCAGGGGGAATTGAATGGAAATAATTATTCCGCGAAGAAACATTATCTGGGCATACGTCATAGTCGGCTTTTTTGCCCTGGTCAGCGTGGTGACGCTTGCCATCCATGAGTACTACATCTACCTTTCCGCGTATCTCTGGTTTGGTTTCATATACGGAATGTGCCTGCAGTACGGCCGGTTCTGTTTCGCCTCCGCATTCAGAGATCTTTTTGCGGTCGGTGTGCCGAGGATGGTGGTCGGGATTATGATTGCCACCTTCCTCTTTGCCATAACCTCCGCCCTGGTCGCTGCTACCGGCTGGAGTACCTTTCACGCCGCACCAGTGAGTATTCATTCCGCCATCGCCGGTCTGATATTTGGGGTTGGTATGGTCTTTGCCGGAGGTTGTGCATCCGTATCGCTCTATAAAACCGGGGAGGGTAACGGTGTTTCCCTGCTGGTCATTCTCTCCATCTCCGTGACCCAGTCGCTCTTTGTTGACTGGGGCGGTATCTTAAATAAGTTCGTACCTGCTGCCTGGCATGAGTCGGCCCTGCAGAAAGGACTGCCCGACGTCATTAACGTCGGTGATGGCTGGGTTGATCAATATCTGGCTGGCTATGTCTGGAATCAGCCGGTCAAAACCTATGCCCAGTCAATGGGAATGAAGGATGACACCCTTATTGGTGCCTTACTCGGCAATACCTTTGTCGGGGTTCTAATCCCGGCTCTGATTATTCTTGCCATTGTCTATATTTTCTGGGTCAGAAAAAACTACGTTAAAAAACTTCAGGCCGCAGAGAGCCGGTCGATCACGTTCAAAGACCATTTGAAAGGTTTCTGGGGCATGATCATGGCTTCAAAAAGAACGTCCATTGCCGGTCTTTTACTGGGTATTGCCTGTGGCCTGCAGATGTTTGTAATCGAAGGGTTGCGGATGAAATTCGGTGTAAAAAATGCCGGCACTCTTCTTACCCGTCTCGGCCATGATTATGGTATTTCCGCCAACGGGACAGTGTTCGATCCCGGCTACTGGTACGTCACCACCCAGGAGGCGCAGTGGGTAGGGTGGACTTTGCACAAACTCGGCATGAACAATATGGACAATATCTATTTCGGCTGGGTCAACGGTATCCCCAGTCCGGCAATAAATCCGGCCGATTGGATGAGTGTGGCTCTCATCGGCGGGGCTGCGGTCATGGCGCTGCTGCATGGCGAGTTCAAGTTTAAAGCGCCGACCCGCGAACTTGCATTCTGGGCGATTCTCGGTGGTTTTTTCATGGGAATCGGTTCACGACTGGCCCTGGGCTGTAATGTCGGTGCTTTTTTTGTCCGCACCGCCAACGGCGATATGTCAGGCTGGCTTTTTGGACTGGGCATGATCGGCGGTGCCTATATAGGAGTGAAGATTGTTAACTGGTACACGGAACGAAAGATGGCCAAAGAAATGGTCGGATTTGATTTTGACCTGTAAACCCATACATCGGAGGAACGAATTATGGCTATGACATTTGCAAAAAAAGAAGAAGGTGTTTACGCGCTGGATGTAACCGGATATGTGTGTCCCCACCCACAGATTTATACAAAAAAAGCGCTGGAAAAAATTCACGGCGGAGATGTGCTTGAAGTAACGTTCGACAATCCTTCCTCGTCGGAATCAGTTTCCGCCATGTGCGATTCAAACGGCAACGAGATCCTGGAAAAGATTGCCGACAGCGGAAAATTCACCTTTAAAATTAAAAAGGCGGGCTAACGTCTGAAATCAACTTCTTCCTTCCCGGGTAGAAAACAGGGGAGGAAGGCTTTATCAAGAGGTGAGTACCTGTGAAAAAGCATCTTTTCATTATTATTACAATTGTTCTCGGCTTCAGTACCTTTTTAATAGGATACAGCTTACCTCCATTTCTGGAAGTCGGGTTTGGTGACAATGACACCGCCGCCATCGATGGTGGTACCGGTGGTGATGCCGAACTGCTGAAACAATATGAAGACTTATACAAGGAAATTGAGGAATAAGGAGTAACACCATGAAATCCGGTCCTAAAATCATAGTGATTGTTGTGGTTGCTCTTTTCTGTTTCTATGGCGGCTATACTATTTCGGCCCGAACCGGGACCGAGCCCGGCTATTTTGACGCGGTTGAAGCTGCAGGTTACGGCGGCGGCGGTGGTGAAAAGATAGAGGGCATCAGCGATGAAATGAATGAATTCTATCAATCCCTTGGTGAAGAAGAGTAATCGGAGATCCGCTATGAATAAAATTTTACTTGCGATGGATGACACCAAAAGTTCTATTAAAACCATTGATAAAATGTCCGAAATTTTCTGTACCTGTATGCCCAGAGAGATCGTTCTGCTGTATGTGCAGAAAATTATCTCCGGCGGATCGATTATGGATAATCTGATCATCAGCGACAGCGAATGGGAAACCCTCAAAGATTCTCTTGAGGGCACCGAGTATCAGGATATGCGAAATGAAAAGGCAAAGAAAGTCATTGATTACTACTGCGGCCATCTGGATAAGAAAGGCATAACCGGAATTCATCCTGTGGTGCGAAAGGGGCATGCTGCCGAAGAAATTCTCAACGTGGCCAGGGAGGAAGAGGTTGACCTGATCATTATGGGCTGTCGCAGCGAGCGTATGCATAATCTTATCCTGGGCAGTGTCAGCCGTGAAGTGGCAAATAGTGCGGAAGTATCCGTCCTGCTGGTCAAGTGAAATGCATCACAGGGCTTGTGCAGCTATGTGCTTTCATGTACCTCAACATTGTAAGCCGGCACATGCGTCCCGGATTCGGAGTTTTCGCTGCGCTCCACTTACCTGCACATTTGCCTCCGTTTGCTATAGTCCACCTCTGCAGGCGGAAGCGAATGCGTGAAGACGGGGTGTATGTGACGGTTACGGTACAATGACGGTCATCCTGGGTGCAGGCCTTTCCGGGTTATCAGCGGCAGCGTGGTTGACACGGGCTGGTCGTCCGGCAACAGTTGTAGAAAAAGATATACAGGTAGGGGGGCTGGCCAGAACTGTTACCCATGGTGATTACCGCTTTGACCTTGGCGGCCACCGTTTTCTTACCGACAATCAACAACTCCAGTCCTTTGTTTCCGAACTTCTCGGAGATGATCTGTTAAGCGTTCCCCGAAAAAGCCAGATCTACATCGCCGGTCAATATATCGATTACCCGCTCACGCCCTTAAACGCCGTTTTTGGGATGGGTCCGGCAAAAACCGGCAGGATCCTGCTTGACTATGGAAAAGAAAAAGTCCTCGGTGCCTTCCGGCATAAAAAAATCACCTCTCTTGAAGACTGGGTTGTCGCCCAGTTCGGTCGGACGATATTTGAACTCTATTTCAAGAATTACAGTGAAAAGGTCTGGGGGATTGACAGTCGGAACATCAGCAAGGATTGGGTCTCCAAGCGGATAGACGGACTCTCCCTGGGCAGGTTTATACAACATTCACTGGTCAAGTTTCGTCGGCACCGGGTCAAGACCCTGACCGATACTTTTGTGTATCCACGCATGGGTATTGGTCAGCTTGCCGATCGGATGAGCGAGCTGATTCAAACAAAAAACGTGGTGAAAACTGGATCAGCCGTGGAAAGCATTTTTCACAAACAGGGAAGAATCACCTCCATTCAATGGGCATGTGCAGGAAAAAAGCACGACATTACAGGTTCCAGCTATATTTCCAGCCTTCCGATAACACAGTTTATCGCCAAGATGAACCCGCAGCCTCCGGATGCCGTCCGCAGTGCGGCCGCAAGGATTCGTTTTCGTTCCCTGGTTGTTGTTGCCCTGTTTTTAAAGAAAAGAAGATTGACCGACCTTACCTGGATGTATTTCCCCGAGAATACTGTCCCGTTTGGCAGAATCCATGAACCGAAAAACTGGAGCTCTGAGCTGGCCCCACGGGGACGATCCCATGTAATTGCCGAATATTTCTGTAACACCGGTGATTCCATCTGGCAGTCATCTGAAAAGGCACTCTCCGACCTGACCGCTGATCATCTGGAAAAGCTGGGTTTTCTGGCCCGCAGCGATGTCCTTGACAGTGCAGTGCTCAGGATTCCCTATGCCTATCCTGTCTTTGAGCTTGAGTACCATCGGCACCTGAAGATTATTACGGATTTTCTCGATACCTTTGACAATCTTCATCTCATCGGCAGAAGCGGAATGTTCAGCTATCTGAATATGGATCAGGCCATGGAAAGCGGCATACTGGTCGCGGAAAAAGTCATGCAGGGATGTACGGCTGAAAAGGCTGCAGCCAAGGAAGCTGTACCGGCTTCCCGTCCTCAATACCTGCAGCCTGAATACTCCTCATGAAGTGCGCCCTTATCATACCTGCCTGGGAACCGGAGGAGATCTTTCCCACCAAAACAGCGGCCTCCCAGATTAATTACTGGCAGCCGCTGGGCACCCTTTGGGTCGCCGCAGCACTGCAACAGGCCGGACATGAGGTTGAATTCTTCAACGGTGCCTTCTTAAGCCATACCGAGATTCTTCAGGCGGTCACCAGGTTTGCGCCCGGTTTTATCGGTCTGTATTCAACAACCTTTGGCTGGCCCAAGGCGAAAAAGACCGCCCGAAACCTGAAGATAATTTTTCCGGATGTGTTTATCACCGTCGGGGGACCGTATCCGATTGCCCTGCAGGAGCACTGCCTGGAAGACTGCAAGTGGATCGATGCTGCGGTCTACGGTGAAGGTGAGATTACCGTTGTTGCCATGGTGGCAGAACTTGCAGCAGGAAAAACCCTTGACGGGGTCAGAGGCGTTGCCTTTAAAAGCGGTGAAAATATTTCAAAGAACCCGCCTCAGCCACTTATTACCGAGCTTGATACTCTGCCTTTTCCGGCCCGGGAACTTCTCGGCGCGGCTGATAGTTATATCCCTGCACCTGCAACCTACAGGCGTAAACCGGTGGCGGTTGTCATGACCTCACGTGGATGCAACCGCCACTGTATTTACTGTTTCCAGATCGACAAGAGTCGAAAAAGCGGTATCCGCTATCGAAGTATCGAAAATGTTCTAACCGAGATTGAACTCTGTCTGGACCAGGGCTATCGGGAGATAAAATTTATAGATGAAACCCTTGCCGCCGACTATGACCGGGCCATGCAGCTTGCGCAGGAAATTAAGACCAGAGGTCTTGATTTCACCTGGTTTGCCTCGGCCTGTGTCAATCAGGTGGATAAACCATTATTGCAGGCATTTAAAGAGGCCGGCTGCTGGGCCATGCTGATGGGTGCGGAGAGCGGGGTACAGAAAAACTTAAACACCCTGCGCAAGGGTATTACTCTTTCCCAGATCCGCAAGGCGGTTCGCGACGCCCAGGAGGTCGGGATCAAGGTGTTTACCCCCTTTCTGTTCGGTATTCCCGGTGAAACCTTTAAGGAGGGGCTGGAAACCATTAAGTTTGCCTGTGAACTGAATCCGGATGTGGCAAATTTTCACAGCCTTACGCCCTTTCCCGGAACCGAGCTCTACGATAATCTTGAAGAGTATGGAACTGTTTCCGGAGATCTGGCCGAGTACACCTACCAGGGTGCAGCCTTCGTTCCGCATTCCATGACCAGAGAAGAAATCATCGAGTTGAGGAAGATTGCCTTCAGGAAGTTTTACTCCCGGCCAAAATTTCTGGTTCGCAGGCTTGCAGGTATGAGCAGTCTCAATGATTTGCGGGTTGCCGTGACCGGCATGAGGAGCCTGTTCTGGCTCTGGGCTGGACAGGGAATCTTTAAACGGAACGTTCCCCGTCTTTAATTTTTTTTTAAAAAATCCCCCTTCTTCGACCCTCTTGACCGAAAAATTCTCTATTCTTTCATAATTTTTATTTCTGAAGTCTACGCGTACCAGGTGGTGGCTGTGAACTGAAAAATACAGTCCAGCCATGCCGGCTTATCTGATCAACCGTCAACGTTCTTCTTGCTCCACTCGTAACCGTTCACCAGGTAACAACTAAGATGGATAAACCTATACTTGTAAGCGTTTACCAGTGCTCCATATTCGTTTAAGCAGGCCGACGAATCTATAGCTTGCCTATGTGAGGAGGCCTGATCGAACGAAGAGGGGGTGCTGGTGAACGCTTACCTCCACTCCGGCAGCTCCTGCACATTCCATCGCCCCTTTCTCCCGGCAATTTCCCACCACTTCGCCCTTTTTATTTTTTCCGGTTTCTGTAGAAATATTTACAGACGGCTACATTGTGGTATTCATGTGCAGCATTGACCCGTTTAAAGAATGACATGTAAATATATATTTCAGTACTGCGTTTTTTCCCTGAAGAATGAATGCAATCACTATGTTGAGAAAATAAATAAAAGTATCGTTGTGCTTAACGTGTATCACGTTGTGGCATAATATTCTCATATGTTTATTTTGAATTTACCGTTATTTTTTTATGGATAAGATAAATCTTCAATGAAAAGACAGTAAAAGTGCAGTCAACATTCCTTGACAAGGTAAAATCAAAAGATGTATTATGTAAAATAAGCAAAGGGAAAAGAAACTTAAAGTGAAGCCATGCGACATCAAACACTCTCAGCAGTCAGGTCAGGTCGGCATAGGGCTTCGGTGCGAGTTACCTCTTCTTTCAGTACAGGGAGAAAAACGCAACAGACCTGCAGGGCTGTTCACGGTTCAGCCACCGGCAAGCCTTTTTCCGAGGCAGTCCGCAAGGCTATTGTCCGGGAACTTTCCTTTTTCAAGTCGTATCACCACCTCATCCACAGTCTCGTTCTTGTAGGCAGTACCGCCTATGGCGCCCAAACCGTTAACTCCGATATTGATATTGTTGTTATCACCACTGCCAGGGGGCATGAAAAAGTCTGCGAACTGCTCTTTGAAAGGGAAATTGAGGAATCACTGAGCAGCACCGAAGCGTCAAAGTTTGAATATACGGTTCTCTCCTGTCGCCAAACGGAAAAACTTTTTCAGATTGCATCGCCATTTGCCTATTCAATCTGTCATGGGGTGGTTTTTCAGGATGATGGATATCTGGCATCGCTGTGCAAAAAAAGGCTTCCGCGACTGCCGGAGAAAGAATATTATACGACCTGCCTGTATGAGAATATTGCGACCCCGTATTTCGGAATGCTGAAAAAATTGCAGAGTGAAACCAGGAAAAGAGGGTGCTCTTTGTCCTGCCGCAGGAAAAATAAAGGATGCGATGGGTTGCAGCCTGCCCATATGTTTGCAAAGTTGATACTGAAAATGCTCTATGTCACCCTGCCATCGCGGGGCATGATGCCCCTGACCAAGGGGGATGTGGTTACGTATGCAAAAAAAGCCTATGGCCGCCAGGGTGAAAAGGCGGCAAAACAGGTCGTCTCCCTGATGCGGGACAAGCGGGCTTCCTTTTGTTTTGATGAATTCAGGATGCTGAAAAAATTTGCAGTTCAACTCTTTAAAGAAATACTGAGTATTGTCGGCTTTGGCGTTGAACTTCGTGAGATTTTAGTCGATGCCGCCCGAGTAGCAAGAGGGGATCATCACCTGATCCATAACCCGGCAACGAAAAACTGTGTAGTCTGAGCATTGTTGGTGTCGCAAAAAGACACGAAACCGATGTGTTAAACCGTGTAACCCGTCATCTTACTTTTATATATTCTTTGAAGATGGCCGGGTATAGCCTCGAATTAAAAAGAATGTTCATCATCATGTAGCATTCATGGGTACAGTAACACTCCTTCCGCTGGATCGCCGCTACCGCCTTCTTAGCTCTCTCCGAGCGTAAAATCTGCCGTAGATTGAAATTAAACTCTTTGACGTTGCCAAGATGGCCGGCAAATGATTCGCAGGGATATACGTCTCCACTTTCCGTCACCACCATTGTAAGGCGACCGGCAGAGCAGGGGATAACTTGTTTCCGTTCGATTTTGGTCTGGTGGATAAGGCGCCTTTGGACAATATCCTGGGCTGTTTTTATTCGTGCACCCCGGAATCGATACCCAGTCGCCTGTTTTGACTTCAGGTCAGCCTCCAGTCCGGCAATGGTCGCCTGATATTTTTCCTGGTCGATTCTCTTGAGATTCCGGTCGCGGACATCACCTCTGATCAGGGAAACCGTATGGGTCTTGACGGCCTCCAGGGTCTTGACAAAGTCTATGATTTCTTCCATCCGTTCCTGGTTGGCCGCACAGAAGACGGTATTTATTCCAAGTTCAAAATTCTCATGTTTTTCAACAAGGCCGGCAAGACGTTCATAGGTTGTGAGTGTTTTTTGAAAAGCACCGGGCACGTCGCGCAGCTCATCATGCACCGACTCCAGGCCATCGAGCGATAACTTGACGGTTACAATGCTTTTGGCACAGTTCTCAAGGATCGCGGCGGTTTTGTTGTAAATAACCTCGGGTAGCAGTCCATTTGTGGGAAGGAGAATGATCGCCGGTCGGTTCCGGGTATAAAAAATCCTGACCACTTCGACCAGATCCTGCCGTAGAAAAATTTCTCCACCTGAAAAGGCCAGCCAGAGCAGGTCGCCAAGCGAAGAGGCCATTTTTTCTATTTCAGCCAGAGAGAGTTCCGGCGCATCATTGCGTTGGGTTTCCTCACGGGAGAGGTAAAAACAGAACGGGCAGTTTGCGTTGCATCGCCTGGTCAGAAAAAAGGTTAACTGGATCGGTTGCCGTTTCCAGAAAATAGAGTCGATGTGGCTAAGGAATGAATAGCTCATGACTGCATGCCGGGTTGAGTTGGTGAATCGAAAAAGAAGAATGCAGCCAGGCCGGATAGCCCTCCAGCTCCCACGGCCAGTGGGTACAGCAGCATGTAATACATTGCCGCCCTGAGCGCAAAAAACAGCCCTCCGGTCTGGTAGAACAGGGTAAACAGTTTTTTATTTATGAATGTGTTTAAGAGGAGAACCATCAATGCCCCGAAAAGCAGCAATGTATATGGCACGACGACATAGGCGGCAACGGAAACAAGGATCAGTACAAACGCAAGAACATTTATCTTTAATCCAACGGATGCAGTTCCCGAGTCGGCCAGCAGGTCCTGGTTGCCGAGCGAATATATGGTCCAGTACTTACTTTTTATAAAACCGTTTTTCATGGAATCAGCCAGAGATCTATAGTTAAAGATATGCTGCACCTGTAGTTTCGGTTCCATTTTCAGGCTGTAACCCCGGCGTCGTAACCTGTGGCTGAATTCAACATCTTCGATGATCGGCAGAAAGTCACCTGGAAAACCGCCGGCCATCCTGAAGGAGTCGGCGGAGATGACCATCGCATGGGCGGCAACATAATCAGGGTTTAAAGAGTTTTTCAGCTCACAGAAATGAATAAATATGGACTGAAAAAGAGAAAAAAAGTGTTGGTCAAAGGGGCGGCAGGTATAGGTGCCGCCGATGACCACATCCTGTCCCTGCTGTTTTGCGGCCTGCTCGGCGATTGCCAGTGTTTCTTTTTGTACAAGGCAGTCGGCATCGATAAAGAAAAGCAGCGCTCCAGTACTGTGTCGTGCCCCCCTGTTTCGGGCTCCGGCCGCCCCCTGGTGCTGTTGTGACCGCATCAGGGTACATGGAAACTGCTTAATGATTGCAAGAGAGCTGTCGGTGGAACAGTCATCGACAACGATGACTTCAAAAGAGTCATGATCGGAGTTGAACAGGGCTTCAAGGCAGAGGCCGATGGTTTTTTCCCCGTTTCGGTTTGGCACAATGACGGATAGACGGCAGTTCATAAGCCAAGTATCTCTCTTCTTTTCAGGAGTTGCAAGTACATGTTGTATAATCCCGGGAATAAGGGCTGGATAATTGACCATCATCGGCTTTTCTGGTACCCGTTTCGGGTGACCTGATTCGGGAATCTTTACCAGATAGAAAATGGTTGTCCATTCATGGCCACAGTCGCAGAGGCCATTGTCCCGTTTGGGACAGTTGATCAGGGCCGAATGACGTTTAATCAGTCAGTTACGAGCTTTGGATCCTTGGTATACATATTGCTTTATCGTACCTGTGTACAAGCCGCAGCATAGAGACCAGTGAATGGAATAAAAAATAAAAAAACATTCATAGGTTCTCCTGCAAGAAAGACGCTAACTTTCAAGAGAGGTACAGGTAATGAAAAAAAGATGGCTGAGGGGTGCTGTATTAAGTTTGTTCTTCTTTTCGCTCGTTGGAATCGCGCAGGCCGCTGACTGGGTGAACCCGGGCTTGCTTGTTGATGCCGAGACGGTCAAGGCCAACATTGATAAGCCTGACTGGGTTGTTGTTGATGCGAGGGATTTGAAGGATTATGTCAAAGGCCATATTCCCGGAGCCATCAGTCTTGGGAAAAGGGCGAAAAAGGCCCTGCGCGATCCGACTTCAAGGGTTTTTCAGGATGTCGGTAAGTATGAAAAACTGCTCGGCAAGGTTGGTATCGGCAATGATACCCATGTGGTTTTTTATTATGACGGCCTGAAGACAATCACCGATGCAACTGTAGGATTCTGGGTCCTGGAATATCTTGGTCATGACAAGGTGTACGTATTAAACGGCGGTCTGGATGCATGGCGTAAAGGCGGCAACCGGCTGGATAAAACACCGGTTAAAAAACCTGCCCAGACCTTCAAGGTCAATGTTGTTGCAAATCGCCTGGCCACCACCGCTGAGGTTCTGCAGATTGCCGGTGGTAATGGAACCCAGCTTATCGACTCAAGGTCTAAAAATGAATATCTTGGCAAAGATATGCGGGCAATCCAGGGAGGTCATGTTCCGACAGCCGTTAATGTTTCCCATCTTAATACACTGGTCAAGGCCAAAGATAAAAAAACAGGTAAAATGAAGGCAACCGGCTATATCTCTCCCGAGTCGGTGGCCAAGAGCTTTGGTGGGCTGGATCCCGCCAAGCGAACCGTTGGCTATTGCCAGACCGGTACACGCTCTACCCTTACTTACCTGGAGCTCAGGCTGATGGGTTTTAAAGATCCGGCCAACTGGGATGACTCATGGAGGGTATACGGTACCGACCTGCACGCAGGCAATCCTATCGAGGCTCCAAACGGCGCTCAATTTTACAACTTTGGCAAGGTGAACAAGTCAATAAAGAAATTGAACAAAAAAGTAAAAGCACTGGAGGCGGTTGTGAAGAAGCTGGCCGGCGGGAAATAAAAAAAGATCCATCCATACAAACTCTTTCCTCTATCAGGCCGGACAGCGCATGCTGCCCGGCCTTTTTTTATTCTTTTGCGTCCACCGGTCTGACGTTCGAATAGCAGCAGGGCAGTGGTTTTCATGTTCCAGGCAACCGGGAAGTTCATGGCAACGCGACATCATGTTGAAGACATCTTGAAATAGAACCCTCTTTCCTGTACTTTCCTTTTTGCTATTCCATCATCGTTAAAATTTTCTTATTTCTAAGACTGGAAAACATGGAAAAAACGCATCCGCAGATCATGGGGATTTTGAATGTCACGCCGGATTCCTTTTCCGACGGCGGACGATTCACCTCCAGCGAAGATGTTGGCCGTCAGGTTGAGCAGATGCTTGCGGCCGGGGCCGATATCATCGATGTGGGCGGTGAGTCAAGCCGTCCTTTTGCAGAACCGGTATCGGAGAGTGAGGAGCTTGCCCGGGTGCTGCCGGTTATTGAACATATCCGGAAAATTTCCAAAGTTCCTGTCTCCATTGACACCACCAAGGCCGAGGTGGCACGGCAGGCGCTTGCTGCCGGCGCAACCATAGTCAATGATATCTCAGCCCTGCGTCACGATCCGGAAATGGTTGAGGTCGTGCGGGGGTATGAGGGGCTGGTCATTATCATGCACATGCAGGGAACCCCGGGAGATATGCAGATTGACCCCGGGTATGAGGATGTGGTGGAGGAAATCTGCGCTTTTTTTGTGGAGCGGACCGGGTGGATGGAAGAACAGGGGATTAAAAAGGATCGAATCGTTATCGATCCCGGTATCGGTTTCGGCAAAACTCTGCAGCACAACCTGGATATTCTGCGAAATGTCACCACGTTCAGGCAACTTGGTTTTCCGGTCCTGATCGGTCACTCCAGGAAGTCCTTTTTGGAAAAACTCTTCGGCCTGGCCATGGAAGAACGCGACTGTCCCACTGCTGTTCTTTCAGCCCTCTGCACCCAACAGGGCGTTGATATTCTGCGGGTGCATGATGTCGGCCTGACCTCACAGGCGGTTGCCTTAGCAAAGTCTTTGTAGCACTATTTTTTCGGGTGTCCGGGTGGCATCATCATCCCGGCGGACTGGATGGAGGTGAGTTTCAGTGAAATCTCCAGGGTCTCGTTGGGAAACAGGTCCCTTTCTCTGAGGATTTGCAGAGTCACGGTCTCTCCCACCTCTTTATCAAGCAGGGCTATCTTTAGGTCGGCAACATCGTGAACCGGGGTGCCGTCAACACGTAGAATAATGTCTTGCTCTTCCAGGCCCGCCTGCTTCCCGTTGCCATGCGGACTGATGCCGACAATTCTGATTCGGTCCGTTTTACCGGTCTCCGTCTCTTTTTCCTCTTTGAGGACAACCCCGACCTTTGGTGCCGGAGACAGCCCGACCGGTCGGGGAAACATCAGGTAATCGACCTGCTTGCCCTGAACACGGCCGGTGTCCATGCCATTGTCGCTGATGAGCACACTCTGCCTGATTTCCGGCATCCTTCGTTGAACCCGCAGAGGTATGGCGCTGTCTTTATAGACATGACCGGCTCCGGCAATGACAAGCATGTTTTTTTCTGGATTATCCTGCAAATAGTTGGTGATGGACTCGGCCATGGTTTCATCCCAAAGCGCCTGGGCCTGCAGAAACCCTCCAAAACTGTTTGTATTCGTATCCCCATGGGGTGAGCTTTTATGCCGGCTGTGAACTCCGGTTAATCGTTCACGGTAGCCCGGAACGTCCAGGTCTCTCTCTTGGGCAATGGTTGCCAGGTTTTCCTCACCAATGGTATCGGTGTTGCCCTCTTTAAAAACCTGGCTGACGATTTTTTTATCAAGGTTGAGCCCGATAATCGGCAGATTGTTTTTTCTGGCAAAGCCGATAATGTCACGATACAGCCGGTAGTCATAACCCCAGACCGAAAAATACTTTGACGCCTTTATGAATTCTTTTTCGGTTGCTGTTTCTCCGGCGATATATGCATCAAGAGCCGGTTGCGAGGAGCGGGGGAACATCTCCATGCCGATGGACAGATTTTTTTTATTTTTTGCATACAGGGCCTGAAGAATCTGCAGCTGCAGCAGATGGTCGCCATAATCCGTGTGGGTCTCGCCTGCATAGACCACCCTGCTCTGTTCCAGGTCCTTGATGATCTCTGAAAAATCCAGGGCTGCCTGGGTGGGAATCCCGGGTGGAGCAGGGAGCAGGGAAAGACGCAAGCCGTTTTCCGACGGCGCGATCTGTTTATCCTTGATTTGTCCTTGTTTAAAGAAAAGAGAGCTGTACTTGCCGTAATGGGAAAGCTTACGCAATACGGCGGATGTCTCCGAGGTTGAGCTTGAATCAACCAGGACCATGGTCTGCCCGGGATCAAGCGGGTTTTTGTGTACCTGCAGGCTGAAGCCCTCGTCCCGGTAGCCTGTGTCTGCAAACAGGCTGCGTCTGGGGCGAGAGTCGCCTGCAAAGAGAAAACTCCCCGTGCCGAGATCCTGATTGCTGATTTCAGCCGCGGTTTTAACTTCCATCCCTTGTGCCTGAAGCATGTTAACCAGGGGCTGGTAGACGGCGGTTCGGGCCTCATCGTCGGCAAGGACAACTGTTTTTTGCCCGGCACCGAGAAAACGGGACCAGGTCGGCGGAATTTCCTTTTCGGTCAGGGAACGAAAAACATCATAGTCAGGATCCGTGACGATCTCGGTCGGTAGTGTTTTGGTCAGAATGTGGAACTCCTGGTCGGGTTGGTTTATTGAAAATATCAGCCGCCTTTCACTCTCCAGTGTTTTGACCACAATGGGCACCTGCAGGGTGTATGGTTGTTCGTTTGCCTGTTTCAGGTGGAACTTGACCACGGACTGGCCGTCTTCCTGGTCGACCGAGACCTGCTCAATGCTCAGCTTCGGGATGTCGGTTCGCTCCAGCCATTGGCTGAAAAACGGCTGCAGGTCTTTGCCTGCGGCTCTGGAAAAAGCCTGTTCAAGATCCTGCTAGGAGGCGCGCTGATTTTTTTTGTGCACGTACAGCTCCTTGAGACCCTGAAAAAAAGCGGCATCGCCAATCTTTTTATTCAGCATATTGAAGACCATGCTGCCCTTGTCATAGCCGATGGCCCGGATTGCCTTTGCCATCGGTTGATTGTCACCGGCGCCTGAAAAATCGGACAGGGGCATGGTGTTGTCGGGATGAACAAAGGCCTCATAGCGCAGAAGTTGATGTTTTCTGTATTCCATTCCCTTGTCCTGAGCAAAACTCTGGTCGGCCAGATAACTGGTCAGTCCCTCACACCAGTTGCCGCCGCTGCCGGCCAGGCCGATACTGTTGCCGAACCAGGAGTGGAGAATTTCATGGCCAAGTGAGGTGTCTTTTATAAAGGGCAACCGGATAACGGCCTGGCCAAGAAGAGTAAAGCCGGGCATGCCGTAGCCGGTGGGTAATCGATTTTCGACGATGGAGTAGCGGCTGTACGGAAACGGCCCGATCAGGGCTTCGAAGCGCTTGATATATCCGGCGGCTTTCCGGAGGTATTCCGCCGCCAGGTGGTTATCCTCTGGAAAGAAATAGCTGTAGATTTTGATATTTTTGTATTGCAGCGCCTGTACGCTATACGGTCCGGCTGCAAAGTGGAGTCCACGTAACGGGTAAGGAACGGTTGCCTGGAACTGTTGTTGACCGTTTCGTTTTGTGGTTGAGCTCTGCTCCCCTTCACTGATTCCAGTAAAACCCGGGGGCAGGATTGCCTCAAGTGTGTACAGCATGTCCTGCTCAGGCATCGGATGCCAGAATCCGGCCAGGGTAATGCCGTTTTTCGTTATCAGGTTACTGCTTGCAAACGGGTTGTCGGCGGCCATCGTCCAGGAAATCAACAGGGTCCGGCTGTCCGGTACCGGATTGAGCCGGATGATGTTTTTCCGGTTGGCCTTGATCCGGAGCGGGGTTTGATCTTCTTGCTCAAGAATGGCGCCGGTGATGGTCAGGGGGCCGCAATGGAGAGCAAGTGGTGTGTTTTTCGGCAGGTCGATGCGTGAAGTTCCGGAGAGCGTGGAATGTTCAAGATCAAAACTGAGAGCAATAGTATGGCTGGGTAGAGCATTCTGCGCAACGGCAGCCCGTGCCAGGCCGGGAAACGGTGTAATTGCCGGGCAGAGAAGGACGGACGAGGTAAGAATCAAAACAAATGAAAACAGGGAGTTCTTCATGTTCTGTTGTCGGTTTAAAAGAGTATGGTATTGGAAAAGTAACGTGTTCTTTTTGTAGCTCAACAGGATAATCATTTTACAGAAAAAGGGAAGGTGCGAGTCACCTGCTTCAATTTGCTTTTGCTTGCCAAAATTCGGTTTTTGTTGTAGATCTTGACCACTTTTTTACATGCTTTTCCAATCATCAGGATCTCCCACAGCGAGGAAGAATCATGGAACAATATCGTATCAAAACCATTAATGCTATAGCGCCTGAAGGGCTGAATCGGTTTACCGACCAGTACAGGGTGGATGAGCATGAGCACAATCCCCATGGCATCGTGGTTCGCTCCTCACCGGTAGATTTAAAGGCCTATCCCGAGCTGCTGGCCATTGCCCGGGCCGGAGCCGGAGTCAACAATATTCCCGTTGACAAGGCATCCGAAAAGGGGATCTGCGTATTCAATACTCCGGGGGCAAACGCCAACGCCGTTGTGGAGCTTGTCTTCACCATGCTCGGTATCTGGCTCCGTAACGTGCACCAGTCCATTGCATTTTGTCAGGAGCTGACCGGTCTTGACGATGAGGCAATCAATGAGGAAGTCGAGATCCGAAAGAAGAATTTCAAGGGTGTTGAGATGGCCGGCAAGATCCTGGCGGTAATCGGTCTGGGTAAGATCGGGGTCCGGGTGGCTAATGCCGGTGTCCACCATAACCTGAAGGTGGTTGGATTTGATCCCTTTCCGGTGATGGATAATATTCATGAGCTTTCTCCGGATGTGGAGCTGGTTCGTTCACGAAAAGAGGCCTTGGCCAAGGCCGATTATGTGACCGTGCATGTCCCGCTTAATAAAAAGACCACAGGTCTGGTGTCAACGGAATTTGTTGAGGCCATGCAGGATGGTGCACTGCTTTTCAATTACGCCCGGGGCCCGGTGGTGGATGAGGATGCCGTGCTTTCCGCTCTCGCTTCAGGAAAGATTCAGGGACATATAACCGATTTTCCGTCGGCAAAAATGATCGGCCATGAAAAGATTCTGATCTCGCCGCATCTCGGCGCATCCACCTCCGAGTCGGAAGATAACTGTGCCTGTATGGCTGTCAGTGAGCTGAAATCCTATCTGGAATACGGAAACGTTACCCATAGCGTGAACTTTCCCAACGTGGAAAATATCCCCACGGTCTGGGTTCATTCACGGCTGATCATGATCAACCATGATAAACCCGGCATGATCGGGCTGGTGACCAATATCCTGGGCAGGCATGATATCAATATTATGAGTTATACCAATGAGAGTAACGGCAGTATCGGTTACAACATCATTGACTGCGAGGGCCCGGTTTCCAGGGAAGTGCAGCAGGAGATAGAAGAAAACGACGGGGTGATCAGAACCCGGGTTATAACATTTAAGTAACAGCAGGGGTGAGGGGCTAGGGATAAGGGATTAGGCGGGCACCCCTTAACGCTACTCCCGATCCTGTGATTCAAGGAGAAAACATATGGGCAAGACAGTTGCTGAAAAGATATTGGCTGCACACCTGGTTGAAGGTGAGCTGAAAAAGGGTGAAGAGATCGGGCTTCGCATCGATCAGACTCTGACCCAGGATGCCACCGGAACTATGGCCTATCTGGAGTTTGAAGCCATTGGCATTCCACGGGTAAAAACCGAATTATCGGTCAGTTATGTTGATCATAACCTGGTGCAGTCGGATTTTAAAAATGCCGATGATCATATTTTTCTCCAGGGGGTGGCCCGGAAGTTCGGCCTCTATTTTTCTCCGCCCGGTAACGGTATCTGCCACCAGGTCCACCTTGAACGGTTCGGTGCGCCGGGCAAGACCCTGCTTGGTTCCGATTCCCACACCCCTACCGGCGGCGGCCTGGGCATGCTGGCCATGGGAGCGGGCGGACTTGACGTGGCCATGGCCATGGCAGGTAAACCCTTTTATCTTATCATGCCCAAAATTTACGGCATCAAACTGACCGGAAAGCTGCAACCCTGGGTTGTGGCCCGTGACGTGCTGCTGGAGGTTCTGCGGCAGCTGACGGTTAAAGGCGGGGTTGGCTATATCATGGAATACTTTGGATCTGGGCTGGCGAATCTAAGTGTCACCGACCGGGCCACCATTACCAACTTCGGGGCCGAGCTTGGTGCAACCACTTCTGTTTTTCCATCTGATGAAAACACCAAAAAATTTCTCGTCGCCCAGGGCAGGGAGGAACAGTGGCGGGAACTGGTCGCCGATGACGATGCCGTCTATGACAAGGTGCTGGAAATTGACATGTCGACCCTGGAGCCGATGATTGCCTGTCCGTCTTCACCGGATAATGTGGTCAAGGTCAGCGAGGTGGCCGGTCGGCCCGTGGCCCAGGTTCTGGTTGGCTCCTGCACCAACTCCTCCCTGCGTGACCTGACCGCCGTGGCCAGCATCTTAGATGGGCGCGAGGTCAGTAAAGAAGTGAGCTTTGAGGTCAATCCCGGCAGCCGTCAGGCCCTGGAAAATCTCACTGCCGAGGGCAATCTGCTGCCGCTGCTCAAGGCCGGAGCCCGGGTACATCAATCCGGCTGTCTGGGTTGTATCGGTATGGGACAGGCGCCGCCGACCTCCATGATTTCTTTGAGAACATTTTCCAGGAACTTCCCCGGCCGCAGCGGCAACCAGGGAGACAAGGTCTACCTCTGCAGTCCGGAGGTTGCCGTGGCCTCAGCGATCAAAGGTTGTATCACCGATCCCCGGGAGCTGGGTGAGTATCCCTCCTTTACCCTGCCGGAAAAATATCTGCCCGGCGACGAACGGATTGAAGATCCATGGCCGGAAGGGACTGAGGTGGAGATCGTTCGTGGCCCCAATATCGCACCTTTTCCGGATTTTGCACCCATGCCGGAGACCTGGAAAGGCAAGGTGATGCTCAAAGTGGGGGATAATATCACCACCGATCATATTATGCCGGCCGGAGCAAAGATCCTGCCCCTGCGCAGCAATATTCCGGCAATCTCAGAGTATGTCTTTAACTCCATTTCCGAGTGCTTTGCCTGTGACATGAAGGAGGCCACCTCGGCAGGCCATTTCGGTGCCGTTATCGGGGGAGATAACTACGGCCAGGGGTCAAGCCGGGAACATGCGGCTCTTGCGCCCCGCTATCTCGGGGTTCAGGTCAAGCTGGTCAAGAGTTTTGCCCGTATTCACAAGGCCAATCTCATCAACTTCGGCATTCTGCCGCTTACCTTTGTCGATCCCGATGATTTCGACAGGGTTGAGCAGGGGGCTGAACTGGTTATTGAAGGTATCAGGGCCGCCCTGCTTGATGGCCGCGACAGGGTAACCGTACAGGTGAATGGAACTCCGGTTGAGGCGGTTCTTGATCTCTCCACTCGCCACCGGGAAATTCTTGCTGCCGGCGGCCTGCTCAACTGGGCCCGAGGTGTGTGAAAAATTCTGTCACGTCAACGTCGCTCCAGAGAATTTTTTTTATATTTCATCGTTGACGCGACCCCGGCCGAATTACGGAAAGTAATTGATACTCTTTCTTATATTTTATACCGTCGCCTAACCTTTTGTTTTTGCAATTGTATTGTAAGGTTCAGAACGGGAAAAATCCTTTTATGGGTAAAAAAACTTGTACTTTTTTTTCAGCGGACACAGCAGAAAAATTTCCTGGCGATTGGTTTAACGCGTTGTAATTGAATAGTTATTTTTTATTTGAGATTGTTTTCTCAAGTTGGCATGATACCTGCTATAGATAGAGTGTTCTTCATCTCTTCTCTCCTTTTTTACCGGCTCGACCGTTGTGGTTGAGCCGGTTTTTTTATGCTCGTATCATGCCGTCGGCAGAGTCCTGCTGTTTTCATAAGATTTTGATTCTTTCCTCTGTGTATTATGCTGCTTGAATCAACAACCGTTGCCCTTGCAATCTGTCCGGATTATTCATCCGCTTCCCTCGATCCTGCCATTGACCGGTTGATAACTTCTCTTGATGAGCTGGAGCATCCGGCAGGTCTTCAGGTCCTGCTCAAGCCAAACCTGATCAGTGCCAGGAGGGGGCCGCTGGCCTGTACTGAGGGGGCCTTTATCCTTGCCGTTGCCCGCTGGTTTATCGACAAGGGCGCCAGAGTTACTGTCGGCGATTCTCCGGCCTTCGGGACTGCGACCGCTGTCCTGGATAAGATCGGCGTACTTGAGGATTTGCGGCTCCTCGGAGTGAGGGTAAGCGACTTCACGTCGACCAGAAAGCTGACACTGCATTCAGGGGTCAGGGCGGCTGTGGCGGTTGATGCTCTGGACTGTGACCTGCTGGTGAATCTGCCCCGGGTCAAGGCCCATGCCCAGACAAGGGTAACGCTGGCAGTTAAAAACTGTTTTGGCTGCCTGAGTGGTCTGCAGAAACCCTGGTGGCACATGGTTCATGGCGGAGAATCGGGACCATTTGCTGATCTCCTTGTCGAGTTGCTTGCCGTCCTGCCCCGGACCCTGACCCTTGTTGACGGTGTACGGGCCATGCATGGCACCGGTCCTCTAAGAGGAGAAATCTACTCACTGAATGTTGTTGCCGGCGGCATGAATCCGGTGGCCGTTGACAGCGCCCTGCTCTCAATCCTCAATGTTTCCCCTCATCATTCTCCTCTGTGGCAGGCAGCTGTTGAAGGCAAAATTCCAGGAAGCCTCCTGAAGGAACTTCTCTTTCCTCTTGCAACACCGGCTGAACTGCGGGTCAATGATTTCATTGTTCCCAACGACTTGAATTCCATCCGTTTTCATCCCGTTTCTTTTGTTCTGAGTTCAGTGCGGCGTACGTTGATGGTTTGGAAAACGTACCTGTTGAGGTAGATGGGAAAAATCTACTTTATCCGAAAATCGCCCACGAAGTGATGTCGATCCGGGCTATTTTCATCGTCGAAGTCTACGCTTATCTGGTTGTGGCTGTGACCTGTAAAATCCTGGTCCAGCCATGCTGGTTTATCCAGAAAACAAAAAATCGGTAAGCAATTTCTTGCAAACGAATTGGAGACCTTGTAAACTTTTTCTTTCAGGTCTCAGGTCTCAGGTCTCAGGTTTCAGGGGGGCAAGGTTTACTAAAAA
Organism: Deltaproteobacteria bacterium; assembly: GCA_024280455.1. Classification (GTDB taxonomy): domain Bacteria; phylum Desulfobacterota; class Desulfobulbia; order Desulfobulbales; family Desulfobulbaceae; genus DRLX01. The sequence goes on from JAJRQC010000074.1 coordinate 20,858, forward strand.
AAAATATCGGCTCAGCCGGTTCAGGATTATTATTATGTTTCAACTCAAAGGAAAGGTTGCTCTCATTACAGGTGGTTCCCGTGGAATTGGTCGGGCCATTGCCTTGGAGCTGGCGAAAAACGGGGTAGATATTGTCGTCAACTATGTTCGTCACCGCCGGGATGCGGAGCAGACCGTTGCCGCAATTGAGGCCCATGGCGTACGTTGTCTTGCGGTCAAGGCGAATGTCGCCAAAGAGGAAAATGTTGAGCGGATGTTTGCAGAGATCCGTGAGCAGTATCCGCAACTGGATATCCTGGTTTCCAACGCCGCCTCCGGTGTTTTGAAACCGGCCATGGAGCTGACCGCCCGCCATTGGGACTGGGCCATGGACATCAATGCCCGTGCTCTTTTGAGCTTGAGCCAGCATACGGTGCCGATGATGAAAAACGGGGGGAGGATTCTTGCTGTCTCCAGTCTGGGTGCCGTCCGTGCTGTTCCTAATTACACGGTGGTCGGCTCGTCCAAGGCCGCCCTTGAATCTCTTGTCCGGCACTTAGCGGTAGAACTCGGGCCGGAAGGGATTACCGTCAACACCATTTCCGCCGGCGTTGTCGATACCGATGCCCTGAAAAAGTTTCCAAACCGGGATGAGATCATCAGTGAGTCCTTGCGGCGCACACCACTTGGCCGCCTGACCACTCCGGAAGATGTGGCTGATCTTGCCCTTTTTCTCTGCAGTGATCTCTCTTCGATGATCAGCGGTCAGACCCTGGTGGTGGATGGCGGCTATGCCATTCAGGGGTAGCGATCGTTGCATAGTGCTAAGGGGCTGTAAGAAAATAACATGGCCAATCTTGCATCTTACCTTCGGGCCATCTTTGAATGTTGTTCAATCGTAAAATCCTCAACGTAGCCAGCTACGCCTGCGGGTTTTCTCAATCACAACATTCAAATATAACCAA
>JAJRQC010000005.1 GCA_024280455.1 Deltaproteobacteria bacterium
CCCCCTACTGTGTCAACTCCTGACGATAACATTTGTATTCTCCTATCGTTGTGTTTATACTGGAGAACATAAAGGCACGGCCTGCGCTTAACGTCAGAAATTCACCCTCACTTTCTGATGAAGAATTATAGTCTATGACAAGTATCAGCGTACATAATATGACTTTACTGTCAATCTATTGCGGGCTTCGGGCGGGGGAGATATTTGCATTGCAATGGAGTGACGTTGATCAGGTTCACGGCCTTATAACCTTGCGGGATACGAAAAGCGGAAAAAGTAGAACAGTTAATATGCCATTGTCGGTAAAAAAAATGTTTGCCGCTATGGCTTCGGTCGAGAATTCTGAGCTTGTTTTTCCAAGCAGAAACGGCAAGAAACGCAAACAAATTAGTAAAACCTTTGATCGTACAATTAAAGAGTTGGGACTAAATAACGGTGTTCGGGACAGGAGGCAGAAGCTCACTTTTCATAGTTGTCGCCATACCTGTGCAAGTTGGCTTGTCCAGGCCGGTGTTCCACTTTTTACGGTAAAGGAAATTTTGGGGCACAGCACCATTGCCCTTACTGAACGCTATTCCCATCTTGCTCCAAGTACCTTTCGACAGGCAGCCGAGGCCATAGAGCAGGCTGGGGCTATTAGAGAGAATCAATCCAAGACAGTTAGTCTTCGTTAAAGAGGCAATGGAACAATGAAAAGAAATATCGGCCAGGAATTACTTGAAGGCATTGAAGCTATAAAAAAAGGTGAGGGGAAACGGGTAACCGTCAACCTGCCAAGTGACGTGAAGACCATACGGAACAAAATTGGCCTGAGTCAATCAGCCTTTGCCGGTTTGCTTGGTGTGAGCGTTCGAACTCTCCAGGAATGGGAACAGGGGCGGCGGACACCGAAAGGGCCTGCTCAGGCATTGCTGAGGGTTGCGGATCGGCACCCGGAAGCATTGCTGGGCTAATCTGACGTTTTAATGTATTCCTGCTTCATTTCCACCTGTCCGGCAATTATGATTTTTAAGGAATGAAGAAGCATGTCTACACAAAAAAAAACAGACTGGATACCCAACTGGCAAAAAGTAGAAAAATACCCTGATCCGGCAACAACATCAGCACGGCAATGGGCATGGGAGTTCCTTCGCCGTAGTCCCCTGTACCAAGATGATTACGCCGATTTTGAGAAAAAAATCATCCCTGAGATAAACAAACAGGTAGAAAAGGGTATTATTACGCCTGAAACCGCCCAGGTTTTTATTTCAGAGATAGAGGAAAAAGGGGCGAACTGTCTCATGCAGAGTTTGGGATCACCTGCAAACATGCTTGAAGAGAGATGTGAGACTGAGTCGGAACATAAATTATGCTTGATTTCTTGGTTTGTTACACCTTGTTCAGACCATGATCTGATTGAAAATTGGGATGAGCCAACACCGGAAATTTATAATCCTCGCTGGCATGGAGAATTATGTGATCGTTATCATTTGACAAGCATGCACAATCCGGCTGAAAGTTCAGCACCTTTATTCTCTCACACGCAGGTTTTTTCTGACGTGCCTCTTGCACATAAATACGGTTTTACACAACATTTAAGCCCTCAAGAAGAGAATGAAATTGCTTTCATGGTCGACCTAGATAAGCCAATAAAGAAGCAGGTTAAGTTTATTCAAAAATTATGTATGCAGTTACGGTCGGAAAAAAAGGGGAGAAATCCTGGTGCAAAGCAAAAAGAATGGCAAAAACAATTACGCCTGCTTGATGCTGAAATGTATGGCGACGCTAACAGTCGGAGCATTTTGGCTGAAGAATGGGGATGCACTCCCAGCAATCTTGCAAAAAAAAGCCTGAACGACAACTATCATTGTCACCGAACAACTAAACAGCAGTACAAAAAGAAGAGTATAAAGCTTCAAGGTTTTCATATAGTGACCGTTATTATTCAAGGTTCCCTTTAATTATGATCGTCATTTACCCATTGATACTGCGTTCCTCCACAACCAGACAATGTCAATAGTATCAGAATGACGGTGTTTTCCAGTCTCATGATCCCCCCATATTATGCGTGAACCCCATTGGTAAAATTTCACCCTACCGTCGTCGATAATCAAATTCAAATAAAAAAAAGTCCGTGTTGTTTCTCAGATTGCATATTTCAGAGCATTCCGGCCGGTGATCCAGGGGAATCCGGTCACTATAATCCGGAGAGTACGGGGGCGTAGAATCACATATTTCCATTCAGCAGGGACATCTTTGTTCCTGAAAAATCGTTCAAGAGGGGAAGCACTATATTTGTAAAAGTGGGGACAAGGTGGGGACTAAATGAGTTAGCAAATAAAGAGCACTTGGCGGTTACTGGCCTAAGTGCTTGATGTAACTGGTGGGCCGTGAAGGATTCGAACCTTCGACCAATTGATTAAGAGTCAACTGCTCTACCAAGCTGAGCTAACGGCCCAAGCATGCTGCTTGAAAACGGTCTCTGTTTAGCACAGGTTACCGTGGCCGTCAAGAAAGAAGAAGCCGGGTGGAAGTGAAATTACATCCTGGCGATGCGTTCGCCGCTCATCCTCTCAAAATTATTACATTCACGCTGATTTATAAACGGGCAGGCCTCTTTCATGAACCACTTTTGTTTTGGACACCAGTACCGATCCTTAAAGGGTTCATTGCAGCCGTGTCTGGTGAGTTGCCGCCGTTTTTTATTGCCGTGTCTGACCTCGTTGTTTACCAGTGAGAATTGCCATATTGCCATGGTTGTCCCTCCTCATCCTTGAGTGAAACAACAAAACGGCTGCATGGTCAAAAATGATGTTTATTCTTTTGAGACGTTTCGACCAGCAACCGATCCGTCCTTATATTCTCTTATCGGCAGAAGGACGGAAAATCTTTATGGTACAGGGTGGTATCCGAAAGGAAGGGTGATTAAGAAAGAGGTAATGCTTTGTAAAAGAATTGAATACAGGTAATTATGGGATGTTCACCGGCCCGGGATCGGGCCGGTGAACAGTTGTGTGCCAAAAAAATTATCTGTAGTACAGGCTCGGGCTGCCCATGGTCTGCAGGGCCTTGTACAGGTTGCGACGGAAGTCGCGCCGATCCCAGACCCCCTGGATATGACCGCGCCGCAGAGCACTGCGTGACTTGTGGTAGTCGGGCGGTATATCGGTGCCGGTGGTCTCCCGGATGACCCGCGGACCGGCAAAACCGATATTGCAGGACCGGATGGCAAACTGATACGGTGAGCAGCCGAGAAAACTGGCTACTGGTCCGGCATAGGAGTTGTTGTCGTAGACGACAATGTAGAGTCCACCGGCGTCAATATATTCACGGACCGCCATGGTACACTTGGGCATCTGGGTCACGCCCAGGGTGCCCTCCTGAATACGGATTCCACCGGTGGTATGGACGTAGGCCAGCAGGGGGCGCTTTTTCCGTTTGGCCAGTTCACAGGCCTGGACAAATTTTTCGCCTTCAGCGGTGCCGACCGTACCGTTACGGAAGTCGGCAATCAGCATGCTGACCACCATCTGTATATCCATAACCCGGGCGTGAAAGGTCAGGTTGGCACAGCCCAGTCCTGTCTTACTCCGGGCCATCTGCAACCGTGCATCCAGTCCTTCATAGTTCAGAGGGTTTTGGGAGTAGAAATCCGAATTAAAAACCCGAATCGAATCGGGATCAAAGATGTTTTTCAGGTACCATTGATGCTCAAGCGGGAAATGATGGCCGCATTTCTGGCACACGCCACAGAATTCGCCGTAAAGATCCGGTACCCAGAGGTCTTCACAACCGTATTTTTCGGCATTGGGACAGCTGACGGTCCGGTCTTTATTGGCAAGCGGACTGGTGTAGGTGTCGGTGAGTTCAAGCGGATCCTGACCGGCCGAGGCAGCCGTGCCGATGGTTGGCGCGGTTGAAGTCGGAATGTATTTTTCACTCTTTTTGGTCCCGTTCTTATCCTTGCGGCGGAGTACGTCGTAGACGGATGTAAAGGGAGCCGTCAGACGTTTGACCAGGACCGAGCCTTCGCCGGAAACCTCTTTGAGGACTTTCTTGACCTGCTTTTGCTGGCCTTTGAGGACGTCGTAACGAAAGGTGTAGTAGATCTTTTCGGTCGCGGCCTGCAGTGACTTGAAGATGTTTTCTGCGGGTAGGGATTCACCGCCGAATCCCTGCTTGCCCATCTCCCGGTATTTTTTTGAGCGCAGGCTGAGCAGTCTTCTGGTTTCCGTCGGGTTTAAATCCCAGGGAATGTCTATTTGAGGTGCTTCCTCCGGGTTTTCCGCTTTTTTCTTTTTGACCTCATAGGCCCGGAAGCCGCGCACGCTTTTGGTCTTTAAAACCACCTCATCGGTGGCCCGGATAATCTCGGAGCGTATTCTGGTGAAAAAAGAGAAATCATCACTTTTTGCTCCTAAGGGCGGCTCCTGGATAATCCGGTCAATGGTGCAGAGTTTGAGATTTTCTTCAGCTGTCATATGCAATCGGTTTGCACAGGCCTCTATGAGCTCGGGCGGGACTTTTTCCCCCTCAGGCACCCTTCCTTCGATGGCTGCAGCCCCTTCCGGAGAAATAACAGAATAGTAGCCATGGGAAAACATGAGCCGGAAATCGCTGAGACCGATGGCTTCGGCGCCTCCGGATCCACCCTCGGAGATGACCGAGATCATGGGGATACCGAGCTTGGTCATGACGTAGAGGTTACGGGCGATCTGCTGGGCTGCTCCGGGATATTCCTCCACCGGATAGGAACCGGGGGTGAAAATATAAAAATGGATAGGGATGCCTTCGGTTTCGGCAACCCGCATGTACCGCAGGGCCTTTTCGTTGCCCCAGGGTTTACAGGACCCCCCGTTCCGAAACTCCTCACCATGGCCGACTTCCTGGCCGATTACCATAACCGACGAGGTATAGGGCTTCTTTTTTATACGGCGGACAATATTTGCCTTGGCAACAACCATGGCCGGATCAACATTAAATTCTCCCTGGCCACCGAGTTCGGTATAATCTTCATAGACATTTTCCAGGATATCCTTGAGGGAAAAACGGAGGGGATTACGGACAATGCGCACCCGTTCCATGGCCGTAAGGGCTTCTTCACAGCGCTCTTCCAGGAACCGGACACTTTTATTGAGTTTATCCAGCTGCCGGGTAAACTTCTGCCTGTCAACTTCGTAAAATTCGGCCTTGAGGTCTTCACAGTCCTTTTTGAAAACCGAAAGATTACCCCAGTTCTCAGTATTTTTAATATGAATAAGACAGCTGATACGCTGTTCAATATCCTGGAGTTTTTTCAGCAGTTCGTTCATGATGATTGACTATAACTATATATAACCCGTTCACGCCTTAGGCTGTTACGGGATATTTTTAAAAGGTGAGTAATCGATCGAGATTATCACGCAGGTAGTTGAGGTTGGTCAGGATGCCGGTGCCGGAAGTATTTTCCCCTTCAATAACCGTGTTATTGATAAAGTCTCTGGCCCGTTCTTTTGCCTGATCGACAGTGTCGCCCCAGACCAGGGCCAGAGCCAGATTAGGGTCGTATTCACTCGGGATCGGGTAGGCCCGGTCGGAAGGAACGTGGGTGTATACCGCAGCCCAGTCATAGCAGGGCAGGTCGAAACGGGTAATGGTCCCGATCCAGGGGGTAAAGTCACGGTCCGGGTTCTCAGCCACAATCCGCAACTCTATGCTGGCACCTCGAAATTCGATATCCTGCTGGCTGTAGCCCATGGGTTCGCCAAGGGCCAGCCGGATCTGCTCCCGAATCAGGTTTGGATGGGCATCATTTATATAACTGATACGGGCTGAAACATCGTTCTCTACCTGGATTCGGGTGTTGACTTCCAGCAGATAGGGCTTGCCGCTGCGGCTGACGATCCATTCCCAGGTGCCGACGTTGTCATATTTGACGTAATCCGCCAGCTTCAGTGAGTATTCAACGATTTTATCAAGCACCTCGCCGGCATCAAAATCATAGGTGAAGCAGGAGTCGTCAAAGCCGGGTGCTGCTTCGATACGTTTCTGGCGGCCGGTGGACTGAATCGTACAGTTTCGTGAACTGAAGTGGACTCGTTCATCGTGGCGTGAACAGACCAGCTGGACCTCAAGGTGGTCGAAATCGGTTAACCGTTGTTCGATCAGAACGCCGCCGTCACCAAACTGACGCTTGGCATAGTTCTGTATCTGGCGGTAGACCCGGCGGAACTGTTCGATCTGGGTCACCTCTTCAATGCCCATTCCGCCGCCGCCGGCTGCCGCCTTTACAAGGACGGCCGGCTGGGCGATATTTTCATCGTCCTGGACGTCAAAGAGATGCTGGGCAATCTCTTCCGCTTCCATCTCGTTGTAGATAGGAGTGTCTGTGCCCGGAATAGTCGGGATACCCAACTTGTTGGCCACATGTTTGGTATTGATTTTATCACCCAGGTTTTTGATAACCTCCCAGTTGGGACCGATGAAAACAAGGGGCCGGTCACGGATGGTTACCCGGCGGGCAAAACGAAAATCTTCTGAAAAGAACCCGTAGCCTGGATGAATGGCTGTGCACAGGGTGTGGTCGGCAATGGCCAGGATATCGTTGGCATCGGTATACTGGGTTACCCGCCAGGCATTTTGCCTTGGCCCATCGACCTGATTACGGCAGACGTGTTCCGAGTCACGGTCGGCATCGGTATAGATGACCACATAATCAAGGCCCAGATCCAGGCAGGCCTCCATGATGCGAATGGCTATTTCTCCGCGATTGGCGATGAGTACTTTGCCCTGCACGCGAACCTCTTGATTGTGTGATAGTATCTGGAAAGCAGCCGATTGGGTGATCAGCTGTCTCAATTCAATTTTATATACTCGACCGTGGCCGGGCCGGATTTTCCGAGCCACCGCCACAATAACTCATCAGACAATGAAAACAAAAGGCTGAGAGTCGGCAGTGCGCTGTTATATAATCGCCGCAGGCGGTAACCGTTCTGACTTCTGTCCTCTGTTTCCTGATAAGTTGATCGGCTACTCTACTCTACCTGTCCATTCTTGCAAAGAGGGAAGGTGAAAAAAGTATGATCCACGGCATACTTTACCAGGTATCGCAACAGGTTACCCTACAGCTCCCTGTCCAGGTCCTCCCACAGATCTTCGATCCATTGATACCGACTTGCGCTTTTGCCCGCCATGGCCTTTGAGATAATCCGTTCAAGTTCCGGCGAGATGTCAAGGGCTCGTGCAAAAGGGGCCTGTACGGCCTTTTTTATATGGAGCCAGGTTTTGATGCTTGAATTTTGCCGTTCAAAGGGCATGGTTCCGGTGAACATGCGATACAGCAGAACTCCAATTGTATAAATATCACTGCGCGGATCACCCCGCCTGCCCTGGATCTGTTCCGGTGCCATATAACGAAAATCTCCCTGGGGGCCCAGGCCGGAGGAGAGAATAACATCTGGAATCTCACGCCATGAGGCCAGTCCCATGTCGGTGATTTTTACATTTTCTCCGGTTTCACCATCAATAATCAAAAATATTTCAGGGCGCAGGTCATGGTGGACTATACCGGCAACGTGCAGGGTGGCAACAAGGTCACAGATCTGGGCGAGTATTGTTTTTCGTGCCGGCCCCTGGTTTCGGGATGACTGCATCCAGTCGATAAGATCTGTTCCCTGCATCGGTTCCATGATCAGTATGTCGTCTTTATGTTCAATAATCTCCGGAATGCAGTTGTGCCCAACAGTGCGCAGCATCTTGAGTTCCGCCCGCAGGCAGGTCGCATAGAGGGGATTGTTCAGGACCTGGTTAAAACCGATCTTTATGGAAACTTTTTTAGGATTATCCTCCCCGTGCCCTTCATAGAGCCAGGAAAGGGTTCCTGCGGTTATCGGTGGCCCGAGAACATAACAGCCAACGAAGTTGGGTTGCAGGCCTGCCCCCTTGCGGGCGGCCGTAACGTATCTGGACAGGGTTTTGACCGATTGTCGCAGAAGATCGAGTTCGTCCCGGTTGTTCTGCACTTCACCATTTTCCTCAAGCAGGCCGCTGCTTACATGGGTCAAGCGCTTAATGACCAGCCTGTTAAAGAGAATACTCAGGAGAAAGAGGAGGGCTGCGGCACCTGCCTGAATGGCGACAAAGACAACAAAGGAGTCGCGTTTGATCCGGGCAAAGGCACCTGCAACCGGTATCGAGATCGAGTTGATCCCGGCAAGATCTCCCTCTTTGAACCTGAATCCGCCTTTGGTCCCGTAACGCTTAATTAGCTCTGCCGGAGCCCGGCGGGCATCGCCGTGGCAGCGCAGACAACTCTTCTCCATATAGTCGGGTACAATGGTCACAAAGGAGAGCTGACCTTCCCGCGGGACAATGCCGCGCCACAACGTTCTGGACCGGTCGTCTTCAAACCAGGAAAACATCTCCTCTTCAAAGTCGTCAGCCCTGTTTTGGGGATTCAACGGGTTGAGGGCTGCCCGGCGAAAAGTGTAGCCGGGCATTTTTTTATTGAACCGACGCATGATATTGAGGCTGACAAAGGTGGAGGACATGGCTTCAATGACAAATGTATCCCGTGATTCCAGCTTGGAAATGGTCGGTCGCAGCACTTCTTTGACATACTCACGAATGGATTCCACTTCCAGCAGGATAACCTCCGAGGTGTCGAGGGCATTCCGTATCAGGATGGATCGCAGGTGAACATAATAGAGACTTGAGGCCAGCAGACCAAAGCAGCAGACGAGCAGTCCGGCCCAGATGAGAAATTTGTTGCGCAGATTAAGATCGGTAAAATATTGCATCATTTTTTTTGTTTTTTTTAATTGTAAAGCCAACGCGGAGATACGCAGATTTACGCTTTCCATTTTTATCAAACGGGTTATTGCCCTTTTGCCAGTCGCCGGACCAGATAATCGGACTGGCCGGCCTCTTTGATTTTTTCGCCGGTCCGGATAAAGTCATATTTCAGCCTGCGAAATTCCACGGTGTTTTTTTTTGTGTCAAGGATACAATAGCAGGCCCGTGGATCACGGTCACGGGGCTGGCCAACCGAGCCGCAGTTGATGATTTGCCGTCTTTGCGGGTCGAGATCACAGGATACCCGGCCCTTTGGCTGGAAGAAATCGGTCTGCAAGAAATTTTTTCGGGTAATGATCACCGGCCGGTGGCTGTGCGAAACAAATAAAACATGTTCCCTGGTCGCCCGAAATGATCGCTGGGCGTATTTATTATTGATCACATACCGATATGCCTCGGGATTGTAGGGATTGGCATGGGAAAACAGCATGTCACCCATGGGCAGGGTAGGCGGGCGGTTTTTCAAAAAAGAACTGTTTTCCTCTGTCAGCTGGTCAATGGTCCACAGAATCGCCCTGGTTGCATCTTTTGTCATCGCATAGGGTGAATAACGCCAGATGGCCGCGGCATCGTGATTGCCCAGCAGGCAGTTGAGCTTTGGCAGGGCGCGCACCCGTTCGATACACTGGTTCGGATTTGCCCCGTAACCGACAATATCACCGAGACAGAAGTAGCGGTGAATGGATTGGCCGGCCGCGTCGTTTAAAACGGTATCCAGGGCCTCCAGGTTGGCATGGATATCTGAAAACACGGCAAGGCGCATCAGGCAGTTCCCGGGCTATCGGCTGTTGAACCGGTTTTCAAGGTGGTCGGGGATCGGTCTTCAATGTACTGCCTGATGGTGTGCAGTTGGAGCAGGGGACCGCCGCTGGGAATATCGGTTGCATATATCGGGCATGAGGAATCAAACAGATTGCCCAGTTGGCCGGGATCCCGGTGGCCGGACTCTCTTCCGATATGATCGCTGACCGCAAAGAGTTGTTGACGAAATCTGCAGGAGCCGGGGAGGGCCTGATTGATGTAGATGGATTTCATGGTCTCGAGGTCGCCCTGAACGGCTGCGGCAAGCATTTTGCCGGCAATGGCGTGTACTTCATTATGGACCGGTTCAAGGATTGTAACCACATCCCGCCAGGCCGGATTGGGCCGTAACTGCAAGAGCCACTGTTTAATGCAACACTGGTGTTCTCTCATCTCCGGTGGAGTTGCCTTTTTTTGCAGCAGGGTCAGGGCCAGGTCGCCTATCCATTCCACATGGTCAAACCAGCAGTCGATCAGAAAAAGATCCATGGCCAGTACCTGATCTTCAGAGAGCTGACCAGGATCACTCTCCACCAGTGTCCAGACCGTTTCGTTGTTGTCGGGCCGGGAAATGAGAACCCTGGCCGTGCTTTTTTCGGTAACGGTATCAACAATGGACTGCAGAAATAAGGAGTTTGGTTTGCGCGGCGGGCCCAGGACAATCAGGTCTGCTCTGATGTTTTCCGCCAGCTCAAGGATCGTTTCAATGACGCTGCCCCGAATCAAACGGATCGTGGGGTCGAGGTTGTAATGACGAAAGCGGAGGATGAAATCCTCAAGCCGCCGCCGGAACTGTTCGCCCTCGACCTCACGGCTGTACTGCAGGAGGTGGGAGTCATCTTCGTCCTCAATCACAAAGAGCAGAGTGGCGTCGCCACGATGGATCAGGGCCCGGTGCCGGACCTCTTCGATTACTGAATCGGCGGTGTCGTCATTGGCTACGGCGCCAAGGATACGGTAATGCTGTTGGCCGGAGGGTTTGATTTTTATATCCGCTGGAAGGTTCAGAGAGGGGGTGGGTAAAAAGAAACCAAGCCATTGCCAGGGTTTTCTGCGTTCCTCCCCCTTGTCTGTAACCGGTAAGTCACGGTAGCTTTGGAGGTCTTCGAAGAGACTTTGAGCATTGCGGTAGCGTTTTTTTGGATTTCGCTCCAGGCTCTTCAGAATAATTTGTTGAATCTGGGGCGGAATGTCGGCCACGTAATATCTTGGGGGAACCGGATCGACCTTGAGCCGCCAGCGGGTGGTGGAACGTTTTTTCGAGCGGGGAAAGGGCAGGTGACCGGTCAGCATTTCATACAACATCACCCCCAGACTGTACAGGTCGCTGCCAGCCAGGTGCTGTCTGGCGACAAGCTGTTCCGGGGCAATATAGTAGGGGGTGCCGTGGGGCGTGGAAAAGTCCTCAGCCAGCAGGTCATCCATTCCCTCCATTGTCGCCAGCCCGAAATCAATGAGTTTGACGGCCCCGGCGTCGGTCAGGATGACGTTTTCCGGTTTGAGATCAAGATGACAGATTTTCTGGTCGTGCAGGTAGGTGAGCGCCCTGGCAAGTTGTTGAATGAGTGCCTGGGCGCTCTCAAGCGACAGGGTTTTTCCCGGGCCGACAAGAGTTCGCAGTTCTTTGCCGGCGACGTATTCCTGGATGATGTACTGCCGTGATCGTTTGCGGTAATAAAAGCGAACCACTCCGGGATGGTTTAAAAAACGACCGATACGTTCTTCATTCTGATAATGATAAAATCGCACGGGATGGTTGAGAATGTCGCCGAGCGGAACCTTGAGGGCGACGGTCTGGTCGGTCAGCAGATCAACCGCCCGGTAGATTTGGGCCATGCCGCCGCCATAGAGGATTTCCTCTATGGTAAAGGTGTCTATGGTGTCACCGACCTGGAGTGTTGCCATTTCTTCCACCCTCCGGCATCACCTTGAGCAATCCGCCTAAAAGCCAAGCAGTTTGGGGCAGCCCCGACAGGGGAGCGGCGGCGGATTTTCATGGAATGCCTTACGGATTGTCTTGCGGGCCTGTTCCAATTGTTCAATCCCGTCCATATCGTACCCTACTTTGCCGAGATAGTGCTGGTAAATTTCCACCCGTCGCTGAAATTCTTTTCGAAATGTTCTGTAGGAATCCTGGTTCCAGAGAGTATCGAGATCATCTTGATGCAGATTCCCGAATCGAACCGGAATTTTTTGTGCATTGCGGCAATCCGACAGCCAGGTAAACTCTGCACTTATGGGAGGGTTGAGGAATACACAGGGAGAAACACTGCCGTCGGCAGCAATAAAGAGGTTGTCAATGGGGTTTTTATCACAGATCGGCAGCAGGGAAGGGGTATTGGCCGGTAATCGCAACTCCACCCGGCAGAGCAGGGCAAGCAGTGTGGCCAACCGTGGAGCGGTTTTTTGTCTTTTTATTGGCTGTTGTTTTTCATCGACCGAGAAAAGCTGCATTTTGACCTGCTTTTCATCGGCTGCATGGGTGAGGTGGACACCGGCAAGTAGGTGGATGCCCCATTTGCGGCAGAGCAGGAGGCTGCGGCAGAGATCTTTCAGGGTTTCCGGCGTGAGCAGGTAGCTGATAGCCAGCACAGGTCTCTTTTTATTGAGCTGTTTTTTGACCCGGCTTACGGTGGTGAGGGTCCGGCGCAACAGATCAAAAGATCCGGTACCGCGTAATGAATCCTGGGTAAGCGGTCCGGCTCCGGCCATGGAAAAGGTTATCGCATCCACCCCGGATTTAAGCAGGCGATGGGCAAGATCGTCATCCATGATCGTGCCGTTACTGGTAAAACTTGCCTGGCTGCCTGCGGTTTTGGCCAGGGAAATGAAGGAGATCAGGTGCGGATGGAGTAGCGGTTCGCCCCAGCCCTGGAGATGGACCGCCTGGGTTCGGCTGAAAACATCTTTCAGTTTCTGAAAAATGTCCGGGTCAAGATCCCGCTCCTGCCAGAGTGATGGATGTGATCCACGCAGGCAGGTTGTACAATGCAGAGTGCAACGGCTGGTCGGCTCGATCTGGAGAAGACCGTATTCAGGTTTTTTGTACTCAACCACGTCTGTGTTCCTGTTGGTTACCGAAAAGAGACGAACATGTATTTCAGATCATGGAGTCAGGCTGTGCTTTGATGGTGATCGGATTCTATTTTATAAAGTACGCATACCCCGCGACAAGAATCAGAATGACAAGAACTTCTATCACCGTGATTTTGGTGAGCATAATGCTGATTTTCCGCTGTGACGGATTCATCTGCAGAAGCACTTTGTTCATGAGCAGGCGAAAAAAAAGAGTCCGAGGCGTGGTTGCGGTGTAGAGCCTGAGATATTCCTGAATCGCCCGGGTCCAGAGAAGAATATCCTGTTCAAGTGCATCGTCGGGTACTTCATCCGTATACCTGACCCGTAGCCGTGTCTTGTCCTCGGTGGTAAAAAAGAGCAGCTCCTGTATGCCGAAATCAAAAAGCGTGACCCGCATGAAGATCTCGCAATCTTCCGGATCATCCTGAGCGGTGGAATCATCTAAATGCAGTCCCAGGGAGAATTCCTGGTCGGTGGCATAATCACGAAGTGTTACAAAAAGGGTGTTGTCACGTTGTTCGGACTGGTCGACAAACCAGTGCGGATGCAGGTGGAGGAGTTTGTTTGCATCCAGAATCCTGCCCGGATCCAGAGCTGATACCGTGGCCGGCAGGGCCAGATCGACAAAACGTTCCATATCAGTCCGTAGATGTCAGAGGCGGGGCAATAAGCAGCGGGCAGGGCAGGGCAGGGTGCAGCTTTGCCGGGTCGATACGGGCCCTGAGACCTTTTTCCATCTTCAGTTTAAACAGCCTGCGACTCTTCCGATACGGCCCGATCACGATCAGGTCACAGTTTCGTTTCTTTGCCTGGGCGGCAATGGTCTCTTCAATGGGACCGACTACGCCGGCGAAGACGGCCCCGGCCGCAGCCGGATATTTTTCTTTAATTCTCTGCCAGTCTTCTTCGTTTTCTTCCTGCATCTGCCGCTCCACATGATCAAGAAAGGTTGTGTGGGTTTTACTTGAATTGAGCCAGTCATCGCCGGTCATGGACTGCCAGTCCTGGTCAATGATGGTCAACACCGTAACCTGAAGCTCAGGTGCCTTTGCGCAGAGCTCTGTGAAGACAATGTGCTCAGCCTGCATGGCACCTGCTGTTCCATGGGTACAGAGAAGAAGGGATGTAAACATATTTAAAAAACACCTGGGAGGTCGCCCCACGGAAACGTGAGGGAAAGAAAATCCTTCCCGACACGGATACATGCCGGGAAGGATAGGTTGATTGTTTGCGGTTTACTCTTTACGGACGTGCTACATCCATTTTGTAAAAATCAAAACAATAAAGGTTGTCAGCAGTGACAGGATAAGAGCAGTCATGTCCTCGTTACGTTCGCTGGAAAAAACGGACAGGGCGCGTTCTTCCAGCTCTTCCGTGTTTGCATTTTTTGAAATTTCAGCCTCCCCCTTGCCGGCATCACCTGTTTCGATGGTAATTTTATCATCACTCATATCAAATCCTCTTGGAAATTATACCTGAAAATTGATCCAAAGCCAGTGCTTTTGATGAATTTTCATCAGTTATTGTTGCTGAGGCCGAAAGTTGTCGGTTTCCAATGGTCATTTAAGCACCACGTCTTTGACCAGCCATAAGACAACAAAGAATGACAGCACGGCCTTGGTTACCCCGGAAATAAGACCGATGGCCAGGGGCCAGCCGCCTGCCTGCAGAACTGCCTTTTTGGTAATCTGCATGCCGAGCCCGATCAGGCCGAAGGCAAAGAACCAGATCATGCAGTCGGTCAGGGTGGTGACGGTTTTTGATTTTTTATGGACCTGTTTGACGGCATGTTTGATAGCCCCCTTGACATCTTTACTCAGGTTGATCTCTTTAGCCTTGGCAGCTGCCAGTACGGATTCGAGTTGGAACATCCGGTCTTCACCCTGCTTGTTGAAAACCTTTTTGTCGGCACGGTTTTCATAGTTGCCGGCAATCTGGCGCTGGGCAATGAGGTCTGTGACTGCGGCCATCTGTTCCTCGGTCAGGCCTTTGATTTCGTTTGCCTTCAGGGCATCGTTTAAAGTCTCCCATTCTTTTTCAGTAACCTGGGTACGATCATTATAACTGAAATCAATGTATTTGCCCTTATAATGAGTGGGCGGTGAAAAGAGGCCCATGGAAGACATGGCAAAAAGCAGCAGAAAACCGAGAATAAAAATTGGAAACTTGTCGATGACAACTTCTTTGAAGGTCAATTTTTTTCCAGTCTCTTTTCCAAACCAGGTGGCCAGAACCAGGACGATGATCGGCAGGAAGAGAACACGGGTAATGTTGAAAATTTCAGCAACCTTCAGGGTCTTGATGTCAACTGCGTTGAATGCAAGTGCTGCGGCTGCAACCTGGGCGGAATTCAGGATGCCGGTTCCGGCCCAGGCCCCGAATTGAACCGGGTTCATGCCGGCCCAATGACCGATGGTGGGAAAGACAAACATACAGATAATACCAAAGGAAAGAATGGTGCCGATGGTATAGGCCATTTCTTCACTTTTTGCCTTGACCACGGGGGCGACCGCTACGGTGGCGGACACACCGCAGACCCCCATTCCTGCTGAGAGTACACCGGTCATGGTTTTCGGCTGTTTAAACAGGTTGCCGAGCCAGAGTACAAAAAAGACCGTTCCCAGGACAAAGGTGCCGACCAGAAAGATGGAGTAGGTGCCGAGTTTTGCCAGCTCGGCAAAGC
The DNA here is from genome assembly GCA_024280455.1 of Deltaproteobacteria bacterium. GTDB lineage: Bacteria > Desulfobacterota > Desulfobulbia > Desulfobulbales > Desulfobulbaceae > DRLX01. The sequence continues at coordinate 15,374 of JAJRQC010000005.1, forward strand.
TGTACCGAGCGCCCAGCATGATGACACCCATCTTGAGAACAAAACGGGCGCATTTAACTCCGGAAGCGGCAAACTTGGGAATTCCGTAGGTGTTGGTCAGCAGAACACCGGCCAGCAGGCCGAGGACAACATAGTTCAGGTTGAGAATTTTATAGATTTTGAAACCAAGAACCGGTTGCAGGCTCTGACTGATCAGTTTGACAACCGGTTCCAGATACCAGCGGATGGCCATGGCCATCAGCAGGATGAGAAGGATGCCCGGCAGTGGTTGCAGGACAAAGCGATCAATAATGGTGTCTCCGGGTTTGCGGATGGAATTGATGATTGCACCGAGTATGCCGATACCACCGCAGATAAAGCCCATGGCTATCTGAAGGTCGGAGGTTTTGGCTGTATGGAGATATTTCATCAGCGGATGCAACATGCCGCTGCTGGCAATCAATGCGTAAATGATCAGAAAACCGCTGATAATAAACAGCGGTTTGTTGTCCTGTGCCTGGGCCATAATTACTCTCCTTTTATGTTTGTCGAAAAATCATCTTGAAGCCCTGTGCCGGTGGATCGATTTTCCGGGTCAAAGTCAACGTTGGTCGTCAAGAACAATGGTGTGGCTGTCTCGCGGCTATTCACCTCCCTGTGCCGAATTCTTTTTTCTTTTGTTGGTCTATTTCGTCGAGTTTCCCGGAATAATAATGACCAACCATATCCAGAAGAACGTAGACGAGTCGTAAACCGATGACGGCTGCGACAATACAGCCGATGAGTTGTAAGGGGGTTCCCCGATCGGTGGCAAGAATAAATTGCATGGTCGGTGCCATGAGATCGGTCTTTGCAAGAAGAACAAGAGCGGTCAGGATGCCGATAAGAAGAGCAAGGATTGCTTTACGACTTGGCTGGAGCATGGTGTTCCTCTATCCTGTTGGAAATGATGAAAAAATTGCATAGTTTCGCCACATGTTCTTTTATAGAGCAATTTCAGGGCCTAAAAAAGATGTTCGGTTAAGTATTTTTGTGATTATCTGGTTATTCCACTATGTTCACCGTTTTTTTTTTCTTTTTTTGGCCAAAGGATGTGAAAAAAATGTAGTGTTAAATCTGATTCTGGTGCATCCTTAAGGAGGCACCAAGGCTGTTTCCTGGACCACTATCCGGCCAAAGCATCTGGTGCGTCCGCTTGGATGCAGTGCTTGCCATGGGATGCAGGGAGTCTTTTCCGTCACCGTCTGGTATGGAGAGAAAAAAGTAAAAATGAAGAAACAGGATAGCGCGTCACCTCAATGGGATATCTCTTCAATTGGGCTGCAATCGAAGTTTTTGCTTGGACTGGCCTGCATCTTCATCTGTTTTTGTGTGGTCGTGACCAGTTTGCTGTATCTCTATGAAAAAAAGCGGCTTGAAAATGAGGTTTATTACCAGACCGAACTGATCATGGCGGCGGTGGAATCGACCAGGGCATACGTCAGAGATGTGCTCCGTCCAAAGATGTATGAAACGCTTGGTGATGAGACGTTTATCCTTGAAGCCATGTCCACCTCCTATATCAGCCGGGTGGTTATGCAGCGATTTCAGGAAACTCTGCCCTCTTTTGAATATCGACGGGTGGCGATCAATGCCATGAACCCTGATTTTGAAGCTGATGCCCTTGAGCGCGAAAAAATACAATATTTTTCCGAGAATCCAGCCATGAATGACTGGCATGGAATAGTCCAGTTCGAGGATCAGCCACTGTATATGCGTTTTCGTCCGGTTCGTTTTACAACCCCTTGTTTTCGCTGCCATGGTGATCCGGTCGATGCTCCGCAGACGATCATTGACCTGTATGGAAATGTCCACGGATTCAACCAGCAGGCCGATGTGGTCAGCGGAGTGATCAGTGTAGGCGTTCCCGTCAACGTGGGGCTGGTTCCCATTGTCGAGGTGGCCTGGAAGGTTTTTTGTGCCACCTTTATCTCTGTTGTTTTCCTCTATGGCATTATCTGGTTTTTCTTCAACAAGCTGATTATTCGTGATCTGCGCGGTCTGCTGGAGATTTTTCGGGATAATCTGCGCGATGAACACGGCGTGCAGCTCTACGAACAGGCCAGGGCAACCGATGAGTTTGGGGAACTGGCCGCATCGGTGCAGATGGTTGCCCGGCATCTCCGTACAACCAGGCGACAGCTGGAGGACTATGCGAAAAACCTCGAGGAAAAGGTGAAAGACCGGACTCTGGCCCTGCAGCGCTCTGAACAGAGCCTGCGCGAAAAAGTGATTACCCGGGGTCAGGAGCTGCGAACTTTAAACACCATCAGTGAGCTGATCACCCAGTCGGTCTATCTTGCCGATATCCTCCCTAAGGTCCTGCAGCAGGCCCTCAAGGTGATACCGGCAGCCGGAGCGGGGATGTATCTGGTTGATCGGGAAAAGGCCATGCTTGTTCTGCAGTGCCGGGAAAGTGCGGATGCACTTGCAGAAACCATTCCCTTTGATGCCTCGGTCTGTCTGCCCTTTCTTGACGAGAAACGGCTTGATTTTGATGGATTTATTCAGGAGGCGGCCTGTGGCCGACTCAGTTTGACCGGGGAAAAGGCGGTTCTGATGAATAACTTTAACGTTCCGCTCTGCTGCCGCGGCCAGGTCATGGGGGTGATGACCTTTATCGGCGATGACCTGAAGAACGTTGACGCCCAGCTCCAGGAACTCTTATTCTCCATCGGCCACCAGATCGGGATCACCATTGAAAGTCTGCAGAATATCGCCCGCCTCATTGACAGTAAGGAACTGCTGCAGACGGTGTTTGACGGGATTACCGATGTGGTGATCCTTCTTGATCCGGAGTATCGGATAAAGATGGTGAACAAGGCATTTCTGGACCAGCACGGCCTGCCGCTTGAGGAGATTTTGAACCGGTCGCTTTCGGAACTCCCCCTGAAAAATCCCTGTCCGTTCACCGTCTGTAAAACTCCGCTTGCCCCTCTGCCCCGCTCGCCGGTGGTTGAACAGGTGCAGGGGCAGGATGGCAATATTTATGAAGTGACTTTTTATCCTCTCTTTTCCGAGAAAGGCGAAGTTCGGAATGTTGTCTGCTATGCCAAGGATATTACAGAGAAAATTGAGGTCGAGCGGCGTATTCAACAGACAGAGAAGCTGGTGTCGCTGGGCCAGCTGGCAGCCGGGGTTGCCCATGAAATCAACAATCCGCTGGGAATAATCCTCTGTTATACCGACATTCTGCTTGAGGACAGTCTTGATCTCAATATCCAGGCCTGCGAGGATGTCAGGGTTATTGAAAAACATGCCCGTTCCTGCCAGAAGATTGTTACCGATCTGCTCAATTTTTCCCGCAGTCAGAAAACGGATAAGCGGAACGGTTCAGTGAATCGGGCGATTGAAGAGGTCGTGGCCCTGGCAAAGCAGCAGTTTATAAAACAGAAAATTCACCTGAGTCTGCACCTTGACCGTGAACTGCCCGATATATTTCTTGATCAGGACAGAATGAAACAGGTGTTCCTGAATTTGCTTATGAATGCGGCTTATGCCATCGGGGAGGAGGGGACGATCCTGATTGTCACTGGCTATGATCAGCCGGCCCACCGGATACTGGTGACGGTCGAAGATGACGGTCAGGGGATCGAGGATGAGATCATGGCCAAAATTTTCGATCCGTTTTTTACGACAAAAGCCCTGGGCAATGGAACCGGACTCGGGCTTTCGGTGAGCTATGGTATTGTTCAGGATCATGGCGGAGATATTTGCGTGGAATCCCAGCCTGGAAAGTGGACCCGGTTTACCATAACACTGCCGGTCAACAGGGCTGTTTCGGCATGATCCCGGAACGGTAAAAGACAGGAAACAAGACAATAAAAGATGAAAAGCGAGACACCTCTGCGAAATATATTGATTATCGACGATCAGGCGGATTTGCTCAAGGGGCTGAAACGGATGCTCGGGCGCGAATTCCCTGACCTGTCGATTCATACCTGCGTCAACACCAGGGAGGCCCTGGATCTGGTTGCCGGTAAATCCATAGACCTTGTCCTGCTCGATATTCAGATGCCGGAGATGAACGGTTTTGAAATGCTCAACCGGCTGCAGCGGGTTGATAGCTGCATAACCGTTATCATGATGACCGGGTATGGCAGCATAGAAACCGCGGTTGATGCGATCAAGGCCGGGGCCTACGATTTCATCACCAAACCCTTTGACAAGGCCGGCCTGTTTCGTACCGTGCGCAAGGGCCTTGAGCATAACCTGCTGATCAGGGAAAATATTCACCTGCGCAGGCGGATCCGGGAAACCGAGTCTTTTGCCGATTTTGTCGGTGAGTCCAAGCCGATGCAGCGTCTGTATCATGCGATCCGGACCACGGCTCGTACCGATTACACCGTCTTGATTCGTGGTGAGTCGGGTACCGGCAAGGAGCTCACGGCAAGGGCTATTCACAGCCTCAGCAAGCGGCGCAGTAAACCTCTTTTAATGGTCAACTGTCCGGCCATCCCCGAACATCTGCTGGAAAGTGAACTGTTCGGCCATACCCGTGGGGCCTTTACCGGGGCGGAACGCGATCAGAAAGGGCTGTTTGTCGAGGCCGATAAGTCCACCCTCTGCCTTGATGAAATCGGTGACGTGCCGGTTGCGGTGCAGACCAAGCTGCTGCGGGTGTTGCAGGAACATGAGGTCAAACCGGTGGGCAGTCCGAAAACCCGGTCCGTGGATGTACGGATCATTGCCTCGACCAATCGGGAGCTGGAAAAGAAGATTCGTGAACGAACCTTTCGGGAAGATCTGTTCTACCGGTTAAACGTGGTTACCCTGCATACACCTTCTCTTGCTGAAATCCGGGAGGATATTCCGCTGCTGGTCGACCATTTTACCAGAAAGGTCTGCACTGAGCTCGACCTGCCTGAAAAGCAGTTTTCCCTGGATGCGGTTGATGAGTTGACCATGCGGCCGTGGCCGGGCAATGTCCGGGAATTACAAAATGTGATCCGTGGCGCCGTGCTTTTTTGCCCTCATGAGATTATTGATGCCCGCTATCTGCGCAGGCCGGAGCGTGAAGATCGGGGCAGCATTGCCTCGGCGTCGGTAGTGCAGCAGTACAAAGAAGCCAAGGACAAAACCATCAGCAGCTTCACGCTTAAGTATGTGTCCGATCTGCTGCGGAAAACCGGTGGAAATGTCTCCAGAGCGGCGGCAATGTCGGGCTTGACCCGGGCAGCCTTACAGAAAATCATGCGGCGTCACCAGATCGTCGCAGAGGAATACCGGCAGGAAAAAACATAGTCATCGACAAGGGAGTGAAATTTTCAAGCGAACCCTTGTTATTTCCGGTCAGTCCTTTAAACTCAAACAACAGGGTGCCAAATCGCTGCCCTGTATTATGTTCTCTTCAAGAAAATGTTGTATCAATAAATAAACGTAGATGACAAAATTACAAAATGAGGATCCGGCAGAGAGTCATGCCGAAAAAAGTATATGGAGCCGTGTGAAAGGTTTTTTACGGCTGCGGAATGCACCGGATACGACCGAAGAGCTGGAAAGTGAAATCCAGGATTTGCTGGAAGAAGGGGAAGAGCAGGGCTTGATCAGCAGCCATGAAGAGCGGATGATCAGTTCCATCTTTGATTTTCGCGAGACCCTTGCCTCGGAAATTATGACCCCCTCTGCCGAGATGGTCACGGCCGACTGTACGAGTTCGGTCAAAGACCTGATTGGGCTGGTAACCGAAGAGGGCTATACCAGAATCCCCCTGTACGAGGGCAGCCCGGATACAATTGTCGGTATTCTCCACGCAAAAGACCTCCTCCGTTTCTGTACCGCAACTGGACAGCCTGACCCGGATTTGCGGCAGCGGCTCTATCCGCCGGTTTTCATCCAGGAATCCACCCCGATCACCAAGCTGCTCCGTGATTTTCAGGAGAAAAAAAATCATATGGCGATTGTCACCGATGAGTTCGGCGGAGTTCGCGGCCTGATTACTCTTGAAGATGTTATTGAGGAGATCGTTGGTGAAATTGACGATGAACATGACCAGGAGGAAAGTGAGCTGCGGGTTCTGGGTGAAAAGGTTATCCTGGTCGATGCCAAGATTGATATTGAAGAGGTGGAACAATACTTTGACTGCCGGCTGCCGGAAGGGCCCTATGAATCCGTGGGCGGACTTGTTCTGCATTGTCTGGGCCGTGTACCGGTACGAGGTACGGTGGTCACTGTCGGCGGTCTCAAGTTCACCGTGCTGTCTGCTGATCAGCGCCGGGTGAAAATGGTCAAGGTTGAGCAGCAGGGATGAGCTTGTTTCGCGCAGGCAGGCCGACCCGGTGGCAGTCTCTGGCAACCAGCCTGATTACGGCTTTGCTTCTTTTTCTTGCCATGCCCGGGTATTTCGGGTGGTGGCCCCTGCTTTTTGTCGCCCTGGTTCCTCTTCTGTCTGCCGCCCTGTATCTTCCTCCCCTGCGCAGCGGGTGCATGGGGCTTCTGGCAGGTTTTATCTATAACCTCCTTACCCTGCACTGGCTTGTTGTCGTTCTCGGAAAGTATGGCGGTCTGCCGCCCTGGTTGAGTGTGCCGGCCATGGTGTTGCTGGCCCTGTATATGGGGATATATTTTGCCCTGTTCTGCCTGCTTGTAAGCATGTTTGGCGGCAGATCCTGGCATAAGGAGCGGTCCGTGGTCACCCTGGTCTGGATTGCTCCCGTTCTCTGGGTCGGTCTTGATTATCTCCGGGGCATCCTCTTTACCGGATTTCCATGGCTGGATCTGGGTTATGGGCTCTACTCGCAGCCCATACTTATCCAGGCCGCCGATCTCGGCGGGCACCACTTGATTTCTTTCGGACTGGTGCTTGCCAATGGATTGATTGTCTCGATCATTGATCGTCAGCGTTCAAAGGTCCACTGGAACATTCGAACGGAACGACGGCTACTGTTTGCGGCCTGCTGTTTTTTGATCTTTATCTTCGGCTATTCCATGGTTCGGTACCGGGTGATGCCGTCACTTTACCGACCGGCCCTGCAGGCGGAAATTTCCGTGGTTCAGGGCAACATCCTCCAGGATGAGAAATGGGTGCCGGAGAAAAAAGAAAAGACCGTTGCCATCTATGAACGGCTTTCCCGCCGCGCCCTTGCCGGTAAAACAACTGAACTCCTGGTCTGGCCGGAAACGGCCCTGCCGTTTTATCCACAGAACGATCCCCTTTCCAGGCGGGTGGCGGATCTGGTCCGCAAAGAAAACGTCTACCTGCTCACCGGTGCGCCGACCTATCAGGTGGATCAGGCCGGAGAGAAACCGAAAATTGAGTATTTTAACAGTGCCCTGCTGGTGGATCCGGGCGGGGTAATCGTCAGCACTTATGCCAAGCAGCATCTGGTTCCTTTTGGAGAATATGTCCCCCTGCGCAAATATCTGCCCTTTCTTGCCCCGCTGGTGGTGAATGTCGGTGATTTTACAGCCGGTAGATCATCAAGTCCGCTGCCGCTGGGCAACGATCTGAAGCTCGGCATCCTGATCTGCTTTGAATCGATCTTTCCGGAAATTGCCAGAAACGAGGTGGCCGCAGGGGCGAATATATTGGTCAACCTGACCAATGACGCCTGGTACGGACGGACAAGTGCGCCCTATCAGTCCATGGCCATGACTGTGTTCAGGGCGGTGGAAACCAAGCGTTCGCTGGTGCGGGCTGCCAACACCGGAATCAGCGGTTTTATCGACCCGACCGGCAATATCATAGAGAAAACTGATATTTTTGTGCCCCAGGCAATAACAGCTCAGCTTCCTGTTTTTGAAAAGCAGACGGTTTTTGTCCGTTCCGGGTATATGTTCGGTGCGGCCTGTCTTGCCTTTATTCCGGTGCTGCTCCTCTTCAGGAGACGACATCTTTGAGTGCGGAATCCCGGAGTTCAATCTGTCTTCTGTCTGCTGGCGGCGTCGTTTTTCGGGCGTATAAAAAGGTTTTAACTGAATAAATTTGCTTGGTTTTTAGCTTTTTTTTTGTTAAGAGCTTTAATCATAGTATAAGTGCGTAGTGCTGCTGGAGAAGTAAAGACGTCATGCAGTTGCGTGGATCTAGTTTTTGTTACCTTGAAGCCTTACGCGTCTACAACATTCAACCCACATAAGGAGCGCTAGGGAGCAATGTTACAAGGAACAGTAAAGTGGTTCAATGAGTCTAAAGGTTTTGGTTTTATTGAACAGGAAGACGGGAAAGATGTTTTTGTCCACTATTCCGCTATTGAGGGCGGTGGATTCAAAACATTAAACGAAGGCGACAAGGTAGAGTTCGAGGTAGTCGACGGCCCCAAGGGACCGGCTGCAGCAAACGTACAAAAACTTTAAAATCACTCCTTCTTTCCGTCGGCCTGCAACGACCGGTGGTAAGGTAGGAACGAAACAACGGTCCGGCTCAGGCCGCACCTGTTGAGAATCCCGGTAACCGTGTGTTGCCGGGATTTTTTTATGGCGGTTTATGGCCATAAGGGTATTTTGTCTGATACCTGAGACCTGACCCGGATAAACCGGAATACAGGGGAATTGATTGTAGGCGGTTAGGGTTGCCCTTTAGCGGGTTATTTAAAATGCCCCCCCTAATAGCCTTCAGCCGAAACAACCTATTGCTTTGATAATCAATAATTAACTTCCTGCCATAAGAAACACGAAAATAAATAGTAAGGTATTAACACCTGACACCTGAGAAACCTGTGAAAATCGCCCTTATTCAAACAAACCCGGTTATCGGGGCTTTTAACAACAACCTGGAAGCGATCTGTGCTCGCCTGGAACAGGCTCGTGCAGCCGGCTGTCGGCTGGCCGTCTTGCCGGAACTTTCCCTGTGCGGCTATCCGCCCCGGGACCTTCTTGAACGGGCTTCTTTTCTTGATGCCCATGATGCCGCTTTGCAGGAGTTGGTCGGGCAAGTGCAGGGAATCGCCTGTGTGGTTGGTGTTCTTGAGCGGCGGCAGGGTCCGGGCCGGGCGCTCTATAATTCCGCTTTTTTTATCAACAGCGGCAAGGTGTGTTTTCGGGTCCGCAAGCAGCTGCTGCCGACCTATGATGTCTTTGATGAGAGTCGCTACTTTGAACCGGGTGGGCCTTCGCTGCCCTTTTCCTTTGCCGGGGTGAAGATTGCCCTGTCGGTCTGTGAGGATATCTGGCCGGATGAACATAAATATCCCCTTGATCCGGTGGCCGCGCTTATGAAGCGGGAAACCGCTCCGGATCTTCTGATCAATATTTCCGCATCACCCTACTATAATGGCAAGATTGGTGAGCGATCCGCGCTCTTTTCTTCCCTGTGCCGGAAACATAACCTGCCTCTGCTCTATGTTAACCAGGTCGGTGGTCAGGATGAACTGATCTTTGATGGTCATTCCATGGTCCTTGATGCAGGCGGTGTTGTGCGGGCTGCAGGCCGGGGATTTGTCGAAGACATGATTATTATTGAGACCGAAAACTGGCAAGCGGATTGTTCCCGACAGGTTCCTGTTGATTCCGTGGCCCGGGTGCTGGACGGTCTGACCCTCGGGGTTGGTGATTACATGAAAAAGATTGGGTTTAAACGGGCGGTTCTCGGTCTGTCCGGTGGTATTGATTCCGCAGTGACTGCAGCTGTTGCCTGCCGCGCGCTAGGCCCGGAAAATGTACTCTGTATAGCTCTGCCCTCGCTCTATACCTCGCAGATGTCGATTGATGATGCCCGGTCGCTGGCCGAAAATATGGGCTGCGGCTTTGAGCTGCTGCCGATCGGGGAGGCGATGCAGGTGTACGAAAAAACGCTTTCTTCACTTTTTGCAGGCCTGTCCGAAGATGTAACTGAACAAAATCTGCAGGCCCGGATCAGGGGAACCCTGCTCATGGCCCTGTCCAACAAACTGGGCCACCTGCTGCTGTCCACCGGCAACAAGTCGGAGATGGCGGTGGGCTACTGTACCCTGTACGGCGATATGAACGGCGGCCTTGCGGTTCTGGCCGATGTGCCCAAGGCCATGGTCTATGAGCTCGCCCACTGGATCAATAAAGACCGGGAGGTCATTCCCGAGCGCATCATCACCCGTCCACCTACGGCCGAGCTCAAGCCCGATCAGCTGGATCAGGATGATCTGCCTCCCTATGAGATTCTTGATCCGATCCTCAGCGGCTATCTTGAGGAATTTCTCAGCGTGGATGAACTGGTTGAGCGTGGTTTTGAGCGAAAAACCGTCCAGGACATCATCCGCAGGATCAAGATTAACGAGTACAAGCGCCGGCAGTCGCCCATGGGCCTGAAGGTGACCTCCAAGGCTTTCGGGCACGGGCGCCGCTACCCGGTCGCCCAGGGGTTTGTGGAGTAGTCTATCCCATGAAACCACCCTCAAAACTCATCTCCGCCCTTATCATTACACCGTTTCTGTTCCTGCTGATCGTGTATCTGGTGTACCGGGAGACGACCACCAAACGTCCGGAACAGCTGGCCGTAACAACAGCCGGCTATGTGGAAATGTGTTTGAGCTGTCATACCACGGAAAAACTGGACCGGGCCCATGACGCCCAGGTGGTCGGCTGTTCTCCCTGTCATCTCGGTGATGCCCTGGCCATTGACAAGGACAAGGCCCATAAAAATATGGTGCTCAACCCGGGTGACCTGCGGGTGGTAGATAAGACCTGCGGGGTCGAGGGCTGTCATCCGGCCGATGTCCATAAGGTGAAAAACTCTCTGATGGCCACCAATCGCGGGATTCTGTCGACCCTGCTCTACTACTGGGGCGAACGGGAAACCCAGGACAGCAATATTACCGTGGAGCAGCTGCTGGCAAGCGGTGAAACTTCGCTGGCCCTTGATTATTACCGGAAACTCTGCGCTACCTGTCATCTCTGGAAACAGAAGAACGACCTGCCCGATGCACCGGATTTTTTTAATGAAAAGGGAGGCGGCTGTTCAGCCTGTCATTATATCCTGCCGCAAGGGGAAAAGCGGCTGACCGTGACCTCGTTTGAGAACTCGGAACCCACTGTTACAAATGGGGAAAAGAAAAAGAAACCCCATCCTCTGATCATCAAAAAAGTTCCCGATGAAAATTGTATTCGCTGTCATAACAGATCGGGAAGAATCGGCATTTCCTATGGTGGCATTTATGAGTCCGAAGGATACGGTACCCCGTATGAAAAAGGAGGACTGTCTTCCAAACGACTGCCCGGTGACCGGTTCTACCTCGAGATTGCCGAGGATATTCACCATAAGAAAGGGATGTCCTGTATCGACTGCCATACCCGGGACGAGATCATGGGTGACGGCACCAGCTATGCCCATTACGAGGACCAGTTGGAAATCAGCTGTGAGATGTGCCACTCGGAGAATCCTGGGACAACCCGGAAGGGAAAAAAAATGACCAATCTGGCCCGGGAGCAGGGCAAATTCACCATGATCGGCAAGAACAATGAAAAGGTCTATCCCTTGAATCCGCCCAAAAAAGAGAGCTGCGGCTATCCGGGCCATAAACGACTCACCTGCGAGTCCTGTCATTCCACCTGGGTTCCCCAGTGTTACGGCTGCCACGCCAAACGGGATGCCAGAGAAACCCATCTCGACAAGCTGACCCTGGAAGAGACTCAAGGCTGGTGGGAAGAGGGACGATCCTATATTCGCTACGAAAAACCCATGCTCGGTGTTTGGGGCGAGAAGGTCGTGATCGTGACCCCCGGCTGCCAGGATATCGTTACCCTGGTGGATGAGGAGGGAAACATAGAGGGCGGATTTAACCGCTTTACCATGGCCGCCATCAATCCCCACACCACCCAGGCCAAGGGCCGGGGGTGCGCGGATTGCCATAGCTCACCCAAAACCCTGGGCCTGGGGGAGGGGACGGTGACGAAAAAAGACGGCAAGTGGGCCTTTACGCCGCTGGATCAGGGGGTTGAAACTTTGGTGGGGCGAACCGTCGGTTTTGATAACTTTGTCGACATTGACGGCAACCAGTTGCAGCATGGTTCCCGGGCGAATCTGCGTCCCTTTAACGGGGAAGAACTTCGGCGGATTCTGCGGGTCGGCCTCTGCCTGCAGTGTCATAAATCATATGACGATCCCGTCTACCTGAACTATGATCCTAAACGGCCCTGTCCGGTGTACAACGAACCGTAAACTCGGGTAGCTGGTGATTTGGATTTTCGAATTCTCCAGGGATTGTCGGCGAAAATTGTTTACAGAAAGTGGCGGAAGCTGTATCTGTTGAGCGGCAAAAAAATAGAGAAACATACTAGAGCATCCAACATCATTGTCGGTGCCGTAGATAGCGAGTATGCGAGACTTCGAAAAGACTCGCCACCGACGGCGGAGAAGCCTGACTTGTTGATTCTCCGTGCTGTGCAACATACATATTTGGTTTTTTATCAGGCCAACATCATTGATGGAGAGTATAATGTGGAAAAATATTCAGCCGGCACCACCGGACTCAATCCTGGGCTTGACCGAGCAGTTTAAAAAGGATCAGAATCCAGCTAAGGTAAACCTCGGGGTCGGGGTCTATAAAGACAACAACGGCAATACTCCCATTCTCGAAGTCGTTAAAAAGGCGGAACAGACGCTTCTAACCTCTCAGACCACCAAAAGCTACCTGCCCATATCCGGCGACCCTGCCTATGGCAAGGCCGTGCAAAAACTTGTTTTTGGTAAGGACAGCGATGTTTTAAAGTCGGTAAGAGCGGTCACTGTCCATGCCCCGGGCGGGACCGGGGCCCTGAAGGTAGGCGCCGACCTGTTGAAAAAGTTCAAGCCCCAGGCCAGAGTCTGGGTCAGTTCTCCGACCTGGGCCAACCACAATGGTATCTTTGGTGATGCCGGTTTTAAAATCGATACATACAGCTATTATAACCCCGAAAGCAAGGGGCTTGATTTTGACGAGATGCTCACCGACCTTGGCAAGGTACCGGCTGGTGATATCGTGGTCCTTCATGCCTGCTGCCATAACCCCTCCGGGGTCGACCTGGATCAGGCCGGGTGGGATGAAGTCGTCCGGGTGGCCGACAGGCAGGGCTGGATTCCCTTTCTTGATTTTGCCTACCAGGGATTTGGTGACGGGGTCGAGGAAGACCGCTACGCGGTGGAATGTTTCGGCGCTTCCGGCATGGATTTTCTGGTCGCCAGTTCTTTTTCAAAGAATTTCGGGCTCTACAATGAGCGGACCGGGGCACTGACCATTATCTGCCCCAGTGCGGAAGAGGCTGCGGTGGCCATGAGTCACCTGAAGGTCGTGATCCGGACAAACTACTCCAACCCTCCAGCCCATGGCGGGCTGACGGCAACCATCATTCTTGATGATCCAGAGCTCTATGAACAGTGGCTGGCTGAACTGGCCGCTATGCGCGATCGGATCAGAGCCATGCGAAGCGGCCTGGTTCAAGGGCTGGCCAACTGCGGGGTCGAAGGAGATTTTTCCTTTATTGAGCGTCAGCGCGGCATGTTTTCTTTCAGCGGTCTTTCCGATGAGGTGGTTCAATGGCTCCGGGCCGAAAAGGGTATTTATATGGTCGGCGGTGGCCGGATCAACCTTGCCGGACTGACGACCGACAATATTGACTATGTCTGCAAGTCCATTGCCGAGGCAATGCAATCCGTTAGCTGATTTGTCTGTTTTTGGATCTATTGCTTCATATCTTGAAAAGAGGAGGGGGTTGTTCTTTTTTTCCCGAGCTTAATGATCACCAAATAGAACGACCTCAAAATCAAGTAATTGAGCAGATTGCGCCATAATTTTATCTGCTGTGGCAATGCTGTGTACGGGAATATCATGGGCTATGGTCAGGTGAAGAGCATCCAACGTTCGTAACGGCACAGATGGCAGGCTTTCAATCATTAACGATGCGTTGAGGATGTGTCGGTTTTCAACCGGGTAGTGAATCAGGTGAGCATCCTCAATGTCTTGTTTGAATTTTGGTAACCGTTCACCAAAAACGACAAGTTTACGATAATCTTTGGTCTGTAAGCGTTTACCAGTGCCTTAGATTCGTTCATTTTTGACTTTGAAGCATACTAGTGCTATTCGAGAAGGCAATAATGGATGAAGATGAGGTGCTGGTGAACGCTTACGAATTTTGCATATAACCGTTGCACTTCTATGCGCTTAACATTTCCATGCGCTGTCGTCTGGCCAAAAGACTACGAAACTCAGTGATTGTCAGGCTGGAGATGCAACTGTCCTCTTGATGTTGCATCCATTTTGAAAAATTCTCTGAACCGGCCTCGGGCAGATACCATTTTGCCAGAGCACTGGTGTCAATAATGGGGAGAATAATGGGGGGCAGACCACGTTTTCCCCGGGCAGTTGGCTGATTCCTACTCCGCCCTTTTCAGATTTGTCTGAAGAGACGGTTGCCCCTTGTCCTCTTTTTTCCACTTTTTGTTGAGCTGAGGGCAGTGCGCATAACAGACACCACATCTGATACACCTCTCTACAATAAACTCAGGGAGTTTGTCGACAATCTGGATGGCAAGTGAAGGGCATACCTTTTCGCAGATTCTGCATCCTACACAGAGCTGCATGTTGGTAACGTCATCGAGCAAATCAAAACAACTGAGGCGGGTTTTTTGAGTCAACTTTTTGTAAGGGTTAAATATGTCCTTTCCAGCATCAGACAGGCTGGATATGAGTCGGCTGATGGTTTGTGGGGACGGTGGGCAGCCGACAACTGACAGGTCGGGTGCGATGAACTGCCCCAGCGGCAGGTGGGTCGCCTGCCAGGGCTTTGGTTCCTGTCCACCTCTTATGAAAAATCGCATTATACCGCCCACCGCCGCACAGGAACCAAAGCTAACTATGGTTTTCACTTTTTCTCTTAAGGAAGCGATCAGTTCCACACTTTAATCATCCTGAACACAGACCGAACCGCTGATGAAAATAATATCTGTTTCTTCCGGGGGCTCGCCGACATCAAGGGTCAGAGGGAAATATACAATTTCACAATTATCGGGCAGGTTTGATGAGCCCCTCATGAAGGTAAGAGAGCAACCACCACAGCCACCAATCTCAATAAAAGATATCTTCATGTTTAATGCACCTCACAGGGCATGCAAGGGTCATATAAACGAACAATTAAATTGCTCAAGTCCGACGGTAGTTCTTTAATCGATTCTTGAGTTGCCAAAACATTAAACATGGTGGGAAGGATGATGTTGTAGTTGGAAACCCTGCCGTACTCGTTCAATTTTACCGAATGAATAAGAACTCCCCTGGGAGCCTCGTAAATACCGGTTCCTTCACCTGCACCAAGAGTTATTCCTTTCATTAGAACGACGTCATCGGGAGAAATTGATTCCAGTATTATTTTTGCCCTGTTCAGGTCATGGAACATCTCTGCAACCCTTGCATCATTTATTGCAACCACGCTGTCTATAATGGAATTATCCGAATTCGACATCCGGGCACGGGGACCTGTTTCAACTATCGTCTTTCGGTACAGAGCAACCACTCCCGTGGTTTTTTCAACAGCTTTTTTAAATTCGACTTCTTCAGAAGTATGAAGAAGGACATCTATGAGGTCAGAATAATTTTTCCCGATGTTTGGTGCGGAATTTTTGAGGGCAAAAAGAGGGGGAAGTGTTGTTTTTATAGATTGCAGGCGCAGATATTTTTCACTCAAAAACTTTGTTGTTTGCAGGATGGCAAGGTATTCCTCGAGTATATCTTCAAAGCCGGATACTAGAGTGGTGAGCTTATCAATAGACTTGGCGGACAGGCTTTTCTGCATTCCTCCAATAGTGATATAAGGAGAATGGACAGGTGATCCTCCAATCATAGCCATTACATCACACAGGTGATCGTTGAACTTCAAGAGTCGTGTCTTTATCTCTGCCGACTTACCGGGAATAAATATGTCTTCGAGCAGCAGCATTTGAGCAAGGTTGTGACTCTGAATCCTGTTGAAAAGTCCGCATAATTCTCGAAGTAATCGACCGCCTTCAGGTACGGAGACGTGAAGAGCTTCCTCCATAGCCATGGAGGCCGCAATGCCCTGAACAGCATGACATACCCCGCAAATTCTTTTTACTCCTTCTATTAAAAAATAAGGATTTTTTCCCTTGGCAAAAGCACCAAAAGCCCTGATTGGCAGTGTGGAGCTGAAAAAAACATCTTTGACAATCCCATCCGGTTCTGTCAAAAGAGACAATTGCGCTTCACCTGCTATCCTGGTCATTTTTGTTTCGATCTTCTGCAGATGAGGCATTCTTTTCTTCGTCTTTTGACTGGATCCTTGCTCGGCCTTTTTTATCATGTCATCCTCATGTGCAACCACATCGTTGCCGTAACAGTGCTTCTGCAGGAATAGCATCATTGCCTACTCTGTTATTCGCCTGCATTATGGCCTCCGGAGGTCTCCAGGCCTTACCGACAGGTCGTATCTGAGACTTGATGGACTCGTAAAAAGACAAAAACGTTATTTGCACTGTATGGAAATACAAGAAGTTATAACGTTTTCGCCGTCGGTGGCGAGGCTTTTCGGAGTCTCACGAGTTCGCTCGTCATGTGGACATTGCCACATCACTACCTGAAGTCTTCGCTCTCTATGACACCGACATACTTAAGCCTTGTCCTGTTTCTGGGCGTTGTATTCGGCCAGCAGGTTCTGCAGTTTCCAGGGTGAGGAAATACATTCCCGGCCCAGGCCGCATTCGGTAATGACTTCGCAGAAGCTTAAGAATTCATCCATCAGCCGAGTCACCACCTTTTCCTGGTGCTGAATAATGCGCAGCTGCCTGCGCATGTCCATGCCCTCGATCGGCAGGCATTTCAGCCAACCCTGTTCCGCCTCGCGACAGACCGTCAGCTGTGAAAGGCAGGCCGCGCCGATCCCGGATTCCACCGCTTTTTTGATGGCCTCGGTGTGGCCCATCTTGGTGACCACTTTGAGCAGGTCGGCATGGCGGCCCAGTTTTTTCCTGAAAATCTCAGCGGTTCCCGAGCCTTCTTCCCGCATGACCCAGTTGGTCTCCCGCAGATCATCCGGAACACGAAAGGTTTCATTCATCCCCAGTTTATTAGTCGGGCTGACGATCACCACCAGTTCATCATCAAACCAGGGTACGGCCCGCAGAGAGTCGAGGGTAACGCTGCCCTCAACAAAACCCAGATCGGCTTCTCCCTTCTGAACAAGTTTTTCAGCATTCCGGGTGTTGACAACCAGCATGTTGATATGGGCCTCCGGATGCAGGCGCATGAACGAGCCGACCAGGTACGGAAGCACATAGTTGCCGATGGTTGAACTGGCGACTATCTCCAGGGATCCGGCCACGATGTCGCGCTGTTCGGTCAGCATGCTCTCTGCATTGACAACCTGGTAAAGGATACTCTTGGCAAGCGGCAGCAGATAGCGGCCCCGGTCATTGAGCAGCAGGCTGCGGCCATGGCGGTCAAAGAGTGGGCCGCCGAGCTGGTTTTCAAGTTCGCCCAGGGCCATGCTCACCGCTGACTGAGTCAGGTAGAGGCTTTTACTCGCCTTGGTCACCTGTTTGGTTTCAGCAACCGCTGTGAAAATTTCCAACTGTCTCAATGTGATTGACATAATAATCCGTTTGCAGGGTTAAGGTGAGACTGTATGGAGCGGGCCAATGTTAAAAAACAGCCGTACCGGAAAGCCTGTGTGCCCACTTCATGTGATGAGGTAATTGCACTTTTGGGGCCTGTGAATATGTGCAACCTATGGCCTCGTTACCAATGAAAAAAATGTTTTTTTCTCCATTTGTAAAAAAAAAATGAATAAAAAAACAAAAAAAAGAACTACAGAAGCGCTGGATATAAGTTTGACCTTTAAAAGGTGTTATTGTCAAATTGTTCTTTAATTCTGTAATTTTATTGAACTTTTGCATAGAGTTTAAGTAGTCCTGTAGCGATATAAATTTTATGTATCATATCATGCATAAGCGAAAGTGAACATAACTATTATTTTTTCAAATTTTACTTAATGTTAGTTTTTGATTAGTTTGCCCTACATTGTAGGACTATCTCAACTCGTGATCCGTCTGGATGAAGAGAAAGTGAAGCCGGAAAAAGGACCATGATTTTTCATTTCTAAAGTTCCATATCCTGAGAGGAAAGAAATGAACCCGACCCCATCCCCGCAGCAGGCGGTTGAACTCCTGGCCCAGGTCCAGCCTGATCCGGCCATTGTTGCCGATGTCTATTCCCTGGCCGTCATGCTGCTCTATGGACTTGTTTTTGCCGTTCTGCCCCTGGTGGCCGGTCTCCTGCTTGCTCCCCGTGAGACGGCGCCCCTGTTTGGGGCTATCTATGAATGCGGCATGCCGGCATTCGGACGTGCCAGAGCAGCCCGTTTCGGCGTTTTTTATTATCTCTATGCCCTGTTGTTTATTGTCTTTGAAGTTGATGTTCTCTACCTCTTTCCCATTGCAAGGATCTACAGGGAGCAGGTTGGAATTGCAGGGTTTTGTGAGATTTTGTTTTTTGTCATCGTATTGTTTCTGGCCGTTGCCTATGCCTGGAAAAAAGGAGTGTTGGAATGGGAAAGGGAAGCGTTGTCCCTCCACTGATTGGGTTTGCCCAGCTGGAAAAGGTATTGAACCATGCCCGGGCCAATTCGCTCTGGCCGTTGACCTTTGGTCTGGCTTGCTGCGCCATGGAGATGATGGCCGCCGCCGGGCCCAAGTTTGATCTGGACCGTTTCGGGGCTGGTGTTTTCAGGGCCTCACCCAGACAGGCCGATGTAATGATTGTCGCCGGAACCGTAACCCATAAGATGGCGGATACGGTCAAGCGGCTGTACCTGCAGATGCCGGCTCCGAAATGGGTGATTGCCATGGGCAACTGCGCGATTTCCGGGGGGCCGTTCAAGCTGGATATCAACTATTCAGTGGTTGAGGGGGTGGACGCTATTGTCCCGGTTGACGTCTATGTCCCCGGGTGTCCGCCTCGGCCCGAGGCATTGATAGAGGCCTTCCTGCAGCTTGAAGAGATGATCTGCGGTGTACGGCGTTTTCCAGACCCGCCGGTGGTCACGCAGGAACTAGCATGATTGTATTTCTATAGGTTGTTGTGTTTACACGCAATAATGATGCCCTGAAAGGCAGGTTTACCCGAAAATAACCCACAAAGTGATGCTGATCCAGGGCTATTTTCATGCTTCGAAGTCTACGCTATCTGTTGTGGCTGTGACGTTAATAATCTGGTCCAGCCATGCTGGTTTATCCGTCTGTTGTTCACTGTAGGTTGGCGTTAGCGGGTCTTTACACAAAATCTGTCGGGTTACGCTTGTCGCACCCTTAAATTAAACGTCCCCGAAAGAAAGTGAGGCTGGCGTAACCCAATAATTATCTACATGAAAAAATCGGGAATAAAGAGCAATGAATCTTATTGAAACAGCCCTTGACGTACTTGATATCGGGGTCGACAGGTTCGACTACACTGCCGGCGGACTGCACGCGCAGGCCTGGGTCCGACCTGAACAGCTCCGACCGGCATGCCGCGCTCTGTATTCTCTTGGTTTTTTTCTGGAAACCGTCACCGCGGTTGACCTGATTGCCGGGGAAATCATGCAGGGAGTCTATCTCTTTAACCACTATGAACAGAACATGCGCTGTAAAATAATCCTGGAGACCGAGAGAATAAATCCTGTTTTTCCATCCATCGGTGCAATCTATCCCGGTGCGGTCTGGCATGAACGGGAGACCGGAGAATTCTTCGGCATTACCTATGAAAACAGCCGCGACAGTCGTTGTCTGCTCCTGCCGGAGGAAACAACATTTCACCCCCTGCGCAAGGACTTCAAACCGCAGGGACAGCCCGTGGACACACCGTGATGTTTGAATCCGAGACCGCACCGACATATCACCTGGAGACCGTAGAGGACAACCAGTTTGTTCTCAATCTTGGTCCACAGCATCCCGGGACCCACGGCGTCCTGCGGGTCGTCCTCCACATGGATGGCGAATATATTCTGACCGCTGATCCGGTGCTGGGCTATGGCCACCGGATGCAGGAAAAAATTGCCGAAACCATGACCTACACCCAGGTGCTGCCGTATATGGCCCGGATGGATTACCTCGGCGCCCTGTCCTACAATCAGGCCTGGGTCTGCCTGATCGAGAAAATGTGTGGTTTAGAAGTGCCGAGAAGGGCGGAATATATACGGGTTCTCTGCGTGGAGCTCAACCGAATTGCCAGCCACTTTCTCTGGTTCGGTGCCTTTCTGCTTGATCTTGGTGCCTTCACCCCCTTTCTCCACGCCTTTGCCGATCGGGAGAAGATTCTCGACCTGCTGGAATCGGTCACCGGCTCTCGCCTGACTCATTGCTATTTTCGATTCGGCGGGGTCGGCGCCGATGTTGATGACGATTTTTTTGCCGGTGCACAGGCCTTTGTCGATCACATGAGGCAGCATCTTCCGACCTACCATAGCCTTGTTACCGGCAATGTTATTTTTCAGGAACGGACCAAAGACGTCGGTGTGATTCTGCCCTTTGAGACCTGGGGCTACGGCCTCAGCGGTCCGGTGTTGCGGGGATCGGGCAAACAGTATGATGTACGGAGAAGTGAACCCTATTCCATCTATCCGGAGCTGGACTTCAAGATTCCGGTGGAGCAGAGCGGTGACTGTCTGGCCAGATACCTGGTCAGGCTGCGGGAAATTGAAGAGAGCCTGAACATCATTGAGCAGGCTGTTGCCGGAATGCCGGATGGACCGGTCCGTTCCAAAGTACCCAAAATCATCAAGCCGCCCGAGGGTGAAGCCGCCATGGCCGTGGAAACCCCGCGGGGGGAACTGATGATCTATCTGGTCAGCGACGGCACCAAGGTCCCGTACCGGGTCAAGTATCGGGTTCCCTCTTTTGCAAATTTGAGCATTTTCTCTCACCTGGCCCGCGGGCAGCTGCTGGCCGATGTGCTGGCGATTCTCGGTAGCCTGGATATGGTTATTCCGGAGGTGGACAGATGATGATTACCGAAATCTCCATCCTTCGGACCCTGCTGACGATTGCAGGCATTACCCTGGTAGTCGGCATCAATGCAGTGTTTGTGGTCTGGCTTGAGCGGAAAGTTGCCGGTCACATGCAGTTTCGGCTCGGCCCCACCGAGGTCGGGCCTTTCGGGTTGCTGCAGACCGTTGCCGACGGCCTGAAACTGCTCTCCAAGCAGATTATTTTTCCCAGTTCGGCTGATACGCCGATCTTTATTCTGGCCCCGATTATCTGCCTGATTCCGGTGTTTGTGGCCCTGGTTCCGGTGCCCTTTTCCAAGACCCTCCAGGCCCATGAACTGGACATCGGCCTGCTGCTGGTTATTGCCCTGGGACTCTTAAATACCCTGGGTATCCTGCTGGCCGGTTGGGGATGTGACAATAAATACGCCCTGCTTGGCGCCTCCAGGGCAGTGGCCCAGATCCTGGCCTACAAAATTCCACTGCTGCTCTGTATCCTGCCGGTCATCCTGCTGGCCGGGACCTTCAGCCTGCGGGAGATCGTTGTCGCTCAACAGGAATCCATGTGGTTTGCGTTCTACCAGCCGGTGGCGTTTTTCATGTATCTGATTGCCATTACCATGGAAACCAATCGCAGTCCGTTTGACTTTGCCGAAGCGGAAAGTGAACTGGTGGCCGGATTCCATACCGAATATTCCGGCATGATGTTTTCGCTTTTTTTCCTGGCTGAATATACCTACATGTTTCTGGCCTCCGCCATAGCCTCCATTCTCTTTCTCGGGGGCTGGCTGGGTCCGATCCTGCCGGGGCCGATCTGGATGCTGCTGAAGATTTATTTTTTTCTCTTTCTGATGATGTGGTTTCGCTGGACTTTTCCGCGGGTCAGGGTTGATCAGATGCTCACCTTTGGCTGGAAAATCCTGTTGCCGATTTCGCTGCTTAATTTTCTCATAACTGCCGGAGTGATGGCCGTCCTATGAACTGGAGTTACGCACAAAATATCATCACCGGTTTGGTAAGCCTGGTGAAAGGTATGCAGGTGACCATGACCACCATGCTCACCCCGAGTCCCACCGTTGAGTGGCCCAGTGAGACCGCGCCTCTGCCGCCCCGGTTTCGTGGCCATATTATGCTGGTGGCCGACGAGTCGACCGGGTTTGCCAGGTGTATAGCCTGCGGCGCATGCAGCCGGGCCTGTCCGTCGAACTGTATCCAGGTCATCGGCGAGAAACCGGAAGGGGTCAAAAAGAAGTCGCCGACCCTTTTTCAGCTCGATTTCACCAAGTGCAGCCTGTGCGGGCTCTGTGTTGAGAGTTGCCCGGTTGCAGCCCTTGCCTATTCCCGTGACTACGCCCTGGCAGGGCCCGACCGGCAGGTCTATTCCTCCATGGATCTGCTGACCGGTTTTGCCTCCCCTCTTACGGAGCAGTGTCATGAGCTTTGAGCGCTTTGCCCTTGATATATATGCGCTGACCTTTGCCTCGTTGCTGATCCAGATAGTGGTCGGGGCCGTGATGGCGGTGATGTTTAAAAAACTGGTCCACTGTTTTCTGGGCCTGGTCATGACCATGGTCGGGGTTGCCGGGCTCTATTATTTCCTCGGCAGTCCGCTGCTTGCGGTCATGCAGATCATGATCTACGTCGGCGCGGTCTGTGTGGCCATTGCCTTCGGCCTCTCCCTGACTCATAAGACGGGTGAAGAGGGGCTGCAGGCGCCCGGTCCGCGCGGCATAGTCCCCCCGCTTATCACCCTGGCCATGCTGGGCTCGGTGCTGCTGGGCCTCTCCAAACGGGAATGGGTCGGATATCCCCAGAAAATCGATGAATCACCGATCGGCACGATGCTGCTTGGAGAATACCTCCTGCCCTTTGAGGTCATCTCCATTCTGCTCACTGTCGCAGTCATCGGCGCCATCTCTGTGGCCCTCATCAAACGGCGGAGGTAACCCCAATGGAATTCTTACACACCCTGCCCAATAACCTGATCGTCTATGTGGTGGTCGCCCATCTGTTGTTTGGAATCGGCTTGCACGGCATGATGTTCCGCCGGACCCTGATCGGTATTCTCATCTCTCTGGAACTGCTTATCCAGGGCGTCGGCATCAACGTGATGGCCTTTGGCACCTTTCTCCACGTCGATCCTCTGGCAGCCCGGGTGATGACCCTGTTCCTGCTCGGTATCGGAGCTGCCGAAGCAGCACTTTTTCTTGGTATTGCTGTTGCGGTTTTCCGTAATAACCAGACCATTTCGATTAATAAACTGACGCGTCTCAAGGGATAATGAAAGATACGATCACTTCAATCATACCCCTGTTGGCGGCCTTCACCCCTATGGTCGCAGCCCTCCTGATTCCTCTGCTGCGCAAGGACCCGGATAAACGGGAAGCCGTTTCGGTTATTGCCTCGGTAATCACCTTTCTGCTTGTTCTGTCCATGGCCCCGACGATCATGGCGGGCCAGGTGATCCGGCTTGAACTGGCCCAAATCCTGCCCGGTTTCGGGGTCAGCCTGCGGGTGGATGGTTTCGGCATGCTGTTCGGGTTGGTCTCCTCATTTCTATGGATTTTCACCACCCTGTACTCCATCGGTTATATGCGCGGTCTGGATGAACATGCCCAGACCCGCTACTACACCTGCTTTGCCCTGACCCTGGGCTCGGCTCTCGGGGTCGCCTTTTCCGGCAGTCTGTTTACCCTCTACCTCTGTTATGAACTTGTCTCTATCTTTACCTATCCCCTGGTCATGCACCACGAGGACAGTGAAGGGCAGCAGGGAGCAAAAAAATATTTGGTCTATCTCATGGGGGCCGGTAAACTTTTTTTCCTGCCCGCCCTGGTTCTGACCTATATCCTGGCCGGAAATCTGGATTTTGGTGTCCAGCCGATTTTAACCGCCGGTGACGGCAGCCGCACCATGCTGATCGCACTCTATGTCCTGTTCCTGGCCGGTCTTGCCAAGGCCGGACTCATGCCCATGCATTCCTGGCTGCCCTCGGCCATGGTGGCGCCGACCCCGGTTTCGGCCCTGCTGCATGCGGTGGCCGTGGTCAAGGTCGGCGTATTTTGCGTGGCCCGGGTGATCTACAACGTGTACGGCCCGGATCTCATGCAGGCCCTGCACCTGGTCATGCCCACCGCCTACCTGGCTTCGGCGACTATTCTGCTGGCCTCGATGATCGCCCTGACCCATGATAATCTCAAGGCTCGGCTGGCCTTTTCCACGGTCAGTCAGCTGGCCTACATAACGCTCGGCTTTGCCCTGGTATCGGCCAGCGGCATCACCGGCGGCGCTATTCACATCGCCAACCATGCCTTTTCCAAGATCACACTCTTTTACTGTGCCGGTGCTATTTTTGTTGCCACCGGCAAGAAATATATCAGTCAGCTCGACGGCATCGGCCGGGTCATGCCCTGGACCATGGCCGCTTTTTCCATCGGCGCCCTGTCCATGATCGGCATTCCCGGCACAGCCGGATTTATATCCAAGTGGTATCTGGGGCTTGGCACCCTTGATAATAATTCCATGCTGCTGCTGGTCTTTCTGCTCACCAGCTCCCTGCTCAATGCCGGGTATTTTCTGCCCATCGTCTATCGGGCATTTTTCAGGCAACCTGTAGCAGCGGATCTCCAGCTGACCGAGGCAAATCCGGCCATGGTGGTGCCGTTGACTGTGACCGCGATAATCACCCTGGTTCTGGGCATTTTTCCAGGGCCGCTGCTCACATTAATACAGGGGGTAATCGGATGATAATCGTACGCTTGATAACCTGGCTCCGCAGCCACATGCTCCTGGTGAAAATCGTATCCATCAGCGTCCTTGTTCTCCTTGTGGTCGGAGACCTGTTGATTCCCCGGCACCGGCCTCATTTCATCGGAGATATTATCCCGGGATTCTGGGCCGGGTTCGGATTTCTTGCCTGTGTTCTTATCATCATTATTTCCAAATGGCTGGGCACGGCCTTTTTGTTTCGTCCGGATACCTACTACGGGGCTGATGAAAAGGGACCGCAGGAGGGGGCAGGGAAATGATAGAATCCTTACACGCCGGCAATTTTTTCTTTCATCCGGCCCTGCTCTTTTTTCTCGGCGCCTGTATCCTGCCGTTTGTAAAGGGATGGGGCAGAAATATATTTATAATTGCCGTACCTCTGGCCTCGCTCATCCTGGTGCTGTTTCTCGGCTACGGAGCGCACTGGCAGGTGCAGGTCGGCGGCATGGAGATCACCTTCGGCCGGGTGGACCGGCTGTCCCTGGTCTTTGCCTACATTTTTTGCCTGATGTCGATCATCGGCTCACTCTATGGCCTGCATGTCAAGGAAAACCGGCAGACCATGGCGGCCTGGGGCTATGTCGGTTCCGCCCTGGGCTGTACCCTGGCCGGTGATTATCTCAGCCTCTTTTTCTTCTGGGAAGGACTGATGGTGACTTCGGTCTGCCTGGTCTGGCTGCGCGGGACCGAAGAGTCGCTGCGGGCTGGTTTTCGCTATATCCTGGTCCACACCTTCGGCGGTCTGTCGCTGCTGGCCGGAATCTTTGTGCTCTATTTCCAAACTGGGGATATCACCTTTGGGCCCATGCCCGAAGGCGTGACCCTGGCTGCCTGGCTTATCATGATCGGATTTCTTCTCAACGCCGCCGTGCCGCCCCTTCATGCCTGGCTGCCCGATGCCTACGGCAGCGCTACCGTGGTCGGCTCGGTCTTCATGTGCGCCTATACCACCAAGACCGCAGTCTATACGCTGGCAAGAGCCTTTGCCGGTTTTGATATTCTGATCCCGCTCGGGGTTATCATGGCTCTGTACGGGGTTGTTTATGCGGTGCTTGAGAATGATACCCGGCGATTGCTCTCCTACCACATCATTAGTCAGGTCGGCTACATGGTTGCCGGAGTGGGCATCGGCACCGAGATGGCCATCAACGGGGCCACGGCCCATGCCTTTGCCCATATTCTCTATAAATCGCTCCTGTTCATGGGGGTGGGCTCAGTGATTGCGGCCACCGGCCGGTCTAAATTCTCTGAACTCGGGGGCTTATGGAAATACATGCCCTGGACCTTTGTCTTCACTCTGATCGGCGGTCTGTCCATCTCCGCCTTTCCCTTTTTCTCCGGTTTTATCTCAAAATCCATGGTCATTGCCGGGGCCTGGGAGGATCATCTTACCTGGGCCGGCCTGCTGTTGACCCTGGCTTCAGCCGGAACCTTTCTCCATACCGGGCTCAAGGTACCCTATTTTATCTGGTTCAACCGGGAAGAACCGCCCTTTGATCCGCCTGAAAA
Organism: Deltaproteobacteria bacterium; assembly: GCA_024280455.1. Taxonomy (GTDB): domain Bacteria; phylum Desulfobacterota; class Desulfobulbia; order Desulfobulbales; family Desulfobulbaceae; genus DRLX01. The sequence continues at coordinate 41,519 of JAJRQC010000005.1, forward strand.
AGAAGCGCCCTGGAACATGCTGGCTGCCATGGGCATTGCCGCCTACTTCTGTATCATGCTGGGATGTAATCCACAGTACTTATACGCCATGCTGCCCTATCCTGTGGATTATCAGCCCTATACCGCAACCCATGTTATGGCCTCATACCAGTTACTCCTGTTCACCATGCTCGGTTTCTTTCTCCTCTTAAAGCAGCTGAAGCCGAAACCGCTCATCGGCCTGGATGTGGACTGGTTCTATCGCCGGGCAAGTGTGTATTTCATGGCCTTTTGCCGCAATGTACCGGCAGCCATTGATACTGTTGTGATCTCAAGGCTGCATGCAACCGTGGCCCTGCCGCTGCTGCGTCTGGGTTCCAGACTTTCTTCCTGGAATGATATCCGGGTGGTGGATGGTTTGATTGATGGGGCGGCAAACAGTGTGCTCCGGTTCAGCCGCTATATGCGATGTATTGCCCAGCCCGGTTCGCTGTCTAAATACCTGGCCGGGATGTTGACCTTTCTGGCCGGTACGGTCATGGCGGCAGTGGCCCTGGCCCTGTACTGAACCATCGAATAAAACAAGAGCGGAAAAAAATGCGATGAGCATTGAGAGATTCCAGCACCGTTCTGCAGGGATGCAGACGTAAGGGCGCTGAGCGCCGGGGAATACGTTCCACCGCAGAGCGGTGAAACGAGAGCAAAAAAGATCGTAGCCCGGCCCTCCGGGCGATGTTTAGCTCCTGAATAAAAAAACAGCGATAAATAGATGAAAAAATCATGAGAGAACTGCAAAAAGAATGGAACCCATACTGCATATGAACCCCATGGGCATCTCGGTGCTCACCATGATTATATTCCTGCCCATGGGTGGGGCACTGGCCTTGCCGCTTATCCCCGATGACCGGGCGGCAAAGATGTACAGCCTTATCCTCACCCTGGCGGTGCTGGTGTTCTCCATTCCGCTCTATACCCGCTTTGATCTGTCGTTGACCGGGTTTCAGTTTGTCGAGCAATATCCCTGGGTCAAAAGTGTCGGTCTGACCTACCTGCTGGGCATTGACGGCATCTCCATGCCCATGATCCTCTTGACCACTCTGTTTGGCCCCATTGTCGTGCTCTGTTCCTGGACCTATATCACCAAAAGGGTCCGTGCGTTCCTGGCCTGCCTGCTGCTGACCCAGGGCATTATGGTCGGCGTCTTTGCCGCCCTGGACGTCATGCTGTTTTACTTCTTTTTCGAGGCCCTGCTGATCCCCATGTTTCTAATGATTGCGGTCTGGGGCGGGCCGAGAAGAATCTATGCGGCGGTGAAATTTGTTCTCTTTACCCTGGCCGGATCCATCTTTCTGCTTCTGGCCCTGATCGGGCTGTATCTGCAGGCCCATACCTTTAGTTATCCGGTTATTATGAGCCTGTCGCTTTCGCCTCAGTTCCAGTTCTGGCTCTTTCTGGCCCTGCTGGCAGCCTTTGCAGTAAAGATCCCCATGTTCCCGGTCCATACCTGGCTGCCTGCCGCCCATGTCGAGGCGCCCACGGCAGGCTCGGTTATTCTGGCCTCGATTCTGCTCAAAATGGGAACCTACGGCCTGCTGCGGTTCAACCTGGCTCTGGCGCCTCAGGCAAGCGTGGATCTTGCCCCGCTCATGATTGTGCTCTCCATCATTGCCATCATCTACGGCGGTCTGCTTTCCCTTGCCCAGACCGATATCAAAAAACTGATCGCCTACAGTTCGGTGGCCCACATGGGCTTTGCCACCCTGGGCATTTTTACCCTGACTTTCCAGGGCAACCAAGGGGCCATGCTGCAAATGATCAACCATGGTCTCACCACCGGCGGCCTCTTTCTACTGGCCGGTATGCTCTATGAACGGACCCATTCCCGTGAGCTTGGCGTCAACGCCGGTATGGGGCGCCTGATGCCCGCATTCGGGTTTTTTCTGGGCCTGTTTTCCCTTTCCTCCCTGGCCTTTCCCGGAACTGCGAGTTTTGTCGGTGAATTTCTCTGCCTGACCGGTGCCTTCAAGCTCGACTGGCGGGTCGGGGCCTGGGCAATTCCCGGGGCCCTGCTGGCGGCGGCCTATATGTTCCGCCTGTTTTTAAAACTGACCTGGGATGCCAAGGGAAATAAAAAAGTTGCCCGGGATCTGAATTTCAGGGAATGGATCTGTCTGGTGCCGCTGGCTGCGCTGATTATGGTGTTTGGGTTTTATCCCAAGCCGCTCCTGCAGGTTATGAATCCGGCCCTGGAGGGACTGCTGGCCCGATTGCCGGTGGGGCAGGGGACGGACATGCTTGTCGCAGTGCGGCAGGCGGTGGAATCCATTGTTCCATGAGTCTCAGGTCGGATCCATGGAAGAACAGGTCTTCCCGGCAAAAGACAACAAGGAGTGAAAATGACGAGAGAACATAACGTTATGGGTTGTTTTCAGGTAGAATTAAAGGAGCTTTGAGTGGATACACTGCAGGCAATATTACCTGAACTGGTTCTGGGCTGTGCGGCAGCATTTTTTTTCGGCTGCAGCCTGTTCAACGTGGAGAAAAACATGCACCGGTATGCCGTGGCCTGGGCTGCCGCAGTTTTTCTGGCGGCGGTAATTGGTATGAGCGGCCAGGCCGAGTTCTTTCACGGTGCCTACCGGGTTGATCGGTTCAGCCGGTTCTTTTCCCTGTTCATCACCGGTGCGTTTCTGGTGGTCATGATCATTACTCAGCGTATGGAGGATATAGATCGAAACTGTCGGGCCGATTTGTATTTTTTCCTGACCGTTTCCACCTCGGGCCTCATCCTGGTGACCGGAGCCACTGAGCTGCTGACCCTGTTTATTGCCCTGGAGATTTCATCCTATCCGCTCTATATCATAACTTCATACCGGAAGGGACTTGGTTTTCAGTTTGAGGCCGCTGCCAAGTACCTGGTGTTCGGCGTTGTTTCCACTGCCCTGATGATCTATGGCATCAGTTACCTGTACGGTGCTCTGGGCTCGACCTTTTTAAGTGATATTGTCGTGGCTCTGCCTTCGCATCTCTATGATCCCCTGACCCTGGTCGGAGTCATTCTCTTTATGGCCGGGCTCCTGTATAAACTTGCCGCCTTTCCCTTCCATTTCTGGGCTCCGGATGTGTATTCCGGGGCGGCGGTCGAGGTGGTCGCCTTTGCCGCCAGCCTGCCCAAACTCGCCGCCGTGGCCCTGTTTGCCAGAGTGGGCGGAGTCTTTATGGATTTTGATGTGCTGGCCCCGGCCCTGGCTATTCTTGCCGTTCTTTCCATGACGGTCGGCAACCTGCTCGCCCTGGCGCAGACCGAACTCAAGCGTCTGCTTGCCTATTCCGCTGTTTCCCATGCCGGTTACATACTGCTTGGGGTGCTGGCCGCTTCCCAGGGCGGGTTGAATTCGGCCATGTTTTACGGCGCCGTCTATGCCGTCATGTCGCTGGCCGCGTTTCTGGTCGCCGTTCAGATGGCGGAAGAGGGCAAGAATGATATTCCCCTAGACGACCTCAAGGGACTCTGGCATCGCGCGCCTCTGCTGGCAATTGTCTTTACCATCGCTCTGGTTTCCCTGGCCGGTCTACCGCCGACAGCCGGTTTCACCGGCAAGCTGCTGCTTTTGACTGCAGCCTGGAAAGCGGGCTGGTTCTGGACCGTGGTCTTCGGGGTACTCAACTCTCTGCTCGGCCTTTTTGTCTACCTCAATATCATTCGAATCAGTCTGGTCGATGATCAAGCTTCCGGTCGGCCTGTCCCGACCTCGCCGCTCCTGGGAACAACGGCAACAGCGCTTGGCCTTGGTCTCCTTGTTCTGGGTGTTTTTCCCGGCGGTCTGCTGACCATGGCCCGGAAGGCGCTGGCGGCATTGCTCTATATTGTACCTTTAACCTGAACTCTTTTGCCTTTAACCTGAATTCCGCAGTTTTTGGGACTCTCCCTCCTTGCCCATCGACTGCGGTTTTCTGGTTAATCCTGCCCCGTCTCCTCTCTCTCAAACCATCCTCAAAGCAAAAAACTTTCCAGAGGCATCAGTCGGCCTGTTTTCAGCAGCAAATAAAAAAAATCCTGATTACGTACAAAGCTCAGCTTTTCACAAATCAGGGATACCATCGCTTATTCATCCGGATTGCAGGACCCGGTAAATTCATCATAATTCGCTGGGCTCGTAATGCCCTTTGGTATTCAGCGATGATATCCCTTGCATCAGGCTGAGGATTGTGAATAATCAGAAAAAATATTCGAATTGCAATTTTTCTATCCTTGATCTTCAAGTTCGTGCTCAACCTTTGATTAAAAACAACCAGAGAAACAAAATTTCGCTCAAACATGGATTGTCTTTTGCTCTTGTTTTTATGTTGTTTTTTTTGAGACATATCGCCGGGTACCATATTCAGGATTTCCGGATAATGAATGAAGGTTCATTTTTTGTTGACAAATACCCATAAGCTTAAGTAGTGTGCAACACGATTCCTGATACTTCGTATCATCGGAATTTATGGCTCAGCATGTGCTGACACACGAATAGAACTTAACGGAGAGACCGGATGGATCAGCAAATTCTGACCAACATAATCTACGTTACTATTTTCCTTATCGGGGCGCTTTTGTTCGGCTTTGGCCCGATCATTATCGTCAAGCTCCTCAGCCCCACCTCCACCCGTAATGTTGCAAACAAGTCAGGTCAGTTTATTGAGTGCGGTATGGACCCGATCGGGTCCGCCTGGATCCGTTTCGGGATCGTCTATTATCAGTATGCCCTCATTTTTCTGGCATTTGACATTGATATCCTGTTTTTGTTTCCGGTGGCTGTGGCTTATAACAGCCCGGAATTTGTCGTCCGTGATTTTGTCGAGATTGTCATCTTTGTCGGCATCCTGTCACTGGCCATTGTCTACGCCTGGGTGAAAGGAGTGTTCAAGTGGGAACAGAAAACGTACCATCATCAATAGTTCAGTTTGCGCAACTCGATAAACTGCTCTATCTCTGTCGGGCCAATTCGCTCTGGCCGATGACTTTCGGGCTTGCCTGCTGTGCCATTGAGATGATGTGCACCGGCGGTTCCAGGTTCGATATCTCCAGGTTCGGGGCTGAGGTCTTCCGTCCCTCGCCCAGGCAGTCTGATGTCATGATCGTTGCCGGCACTATTACCAAAAAAATGGAACCGGCCGTCAAGACCCTCTATGATCAGATGCCCGAACCTAAATGGGTTATCGCCATGGGCAACTGTGCCATCTCCGGGGGACCGTTCAAGTGCAAGAATAATTATAATGTTGTGGAAGGTGCAGATCAGTTCCTTCCTGTTGATGTGTATATACCAGGGTGCCCTCCAAGACCGGAAGCATTACTTGAAGGAATCATGACCCTGGAAGAGAAGCTGACCGGCAGTCGTCGCTGGCCGCGCAGACAACCAGAGAAAATCGGAAGTCTCTCATGAGTATCGTAGAAGAAACCAGAATTGCGCTCCTGGATCTGTTCCCGGAGCAGGCCGCAGCTGATGCTGAGGCCCGGGCCGCTGCAGAAGCTGAAGCCGAGGCTGCAGAGGCCGCCGCAGCCGTTCAAGCTGAAATTGATGCTGCAGCCGCAGAAATGGAGTCCATGGATTTGACTGCGGATGCCTCTGCAGAGCCGGAGGAGGGCGCTGCAGGCGAAGAAGCTGCCGAACCCGAGGCCAAGGCCGCTGCTACGAAAAAAGAACCTGAAGAAGAGGGGCCGAGGGAAAACGGGGTTCTGCTTACCGATCATGCTGCCAGGGGCGCACACATTGATGTTCTCTGCGACCCGGATCAGATTGTTGAAAGCGCCCGGATAATGAATGAAGCCGGTTTTTTTCTTGAGTCCATTGCCGGAGTCGACTGGATCAAGGAAGACAAAATAGAGGTTATTTACGATTACAACCAGTACGGCATGGAGCCGTGCAGAGTTGTGGTCAGAGCCTTCATCGATAGAGCTGAGCCTGAGATTGCCACCATTTCCGAGATTTTTCCTTCCGCTGACTGGCATGAACGGGAAACCTTTGATTTCTACGGCATCAACTTCCAGGGACATCCGTATCTGGTTCCCATCCTGTTACCCGAAGATGCTGATTTTCATCCACTCCTAAAGGATTTTAAGCCATGACAGTGCCTATCCAGTGCCGACATGATGAGACCTTTGTTCTCAATCTTGGTCCGCAGCATCCAGCCACTCACGGGGTACTGCGTGTCAAGCTGACCATGGATGGTGAATATATTGTCAAGGCGGAACCGGTTCTTGGTTATATTCACCGTATGCATGAGAAGATGGCTGAGGACGGCAACTTTGCCCAGTTCATGCCCAATACCGCCCGCATGGATTATCTCCATGCCCTGGCCTATAACCACGGCTACTGTCTGGCGGTTGAGCGGGCAGCCGGCATTGAGGTCCCGGAACGGGCCGAGTATATCCGGGTTATAACCGTTGAAATGAACCGTCTGACCAGCCACATACTCTGGTGGGCGGCTTTTCTGCTCGATCTCGGCGGTTTTTCACCCCTGCTCTACGCCTTTGATGATCGTGAGCATCTGCTTGATCTGCTTGAACGGGTGACCGGCTCCCGGTTGACCTACTGCTATTTCCGTTTCGGCGGGGTCTATAACGATATCGATGATGAATTCATCACCGGAACCCATGCCTTTATCAAGCGTCTGCGTTCACGAATGCCCCGCCTCTACCATGATCTGGTCACCGGCAATATTATCCTCCAGAAACGACTCAAGGGTATCGGTCTCCTCACCGAGGAACAGTGCCGCAGATTCGGCTGTACCGGCCCGGTTGCCCGCGGATCCGGCATAAATTATGACGTACGCAAGAACGAGCCCTATTCGGTCTATCCTGAGTTAGATTTTGATGTACCGGTCTATACCGAAGGCGACTCCATGGCCAGATACATGGTGCGAATGGATGAAATGGAACAGTCGATGCGTATTATAGAACAGGCCCTGGATAAACTGCCGGACGGCCCGATAAAGGCAAAGGTGCCTAAAATTCTAAAACCGGCGGCCGGTGATTACTGGGCCTCGGTCGAGACCGCCCGTGGTGACCTTGGTATGCGGCTGGTCTGTGACGGCGGCAAGAATCCGTACAGACTGAAACTGCGCTCGCCGACGTTCTGCAACCTGAGCAGTTTTGCCGAGGTCGCAGAAGGTATGATACTGGCGGATGCCCTGGCGTATATGGGTAGTCTGGATCTGGTCATACCTGAGATAGATCGTTAGAAGGTAAGGGGGAAAAAGGAATTATGGACACAAGTATCTGGCGCCCAATTCTCTATCTGATAGGTTTTATGGCCTTTGCCGGGCTCAATGCCGCCTATCTCGGATGGTGTGAGCGTAAAGGCGCAGCTCGTATCCAGCGTCGAACCGGTCCCATGGAAGTCGGTTTCCAGGGTCTCCTGCAGCCTCTGGCCGACGGCCTCAAGCTGATGAGCAAGCAGTTGCTGGTTCCCGATGGCGTTGACGGCATACTCTATCGGGCGGCCCCGATTCTGGCAATGATTCCGGCCCTGACCTCGATGGCGGTTATTCCCTTTGCCGGTAATGTGCAGGCACGGGCGGTCGAGCTCTCCGTTCTGCTGCTCTTTGCCCTGGCCTCCATCGGTATGATGGCGGTCCTGCTCGGCGGCTGGGCCTCCGGCAACAAGTACTCGCTCATCGCCGCCGCCCGTTCGGTCTCCCAGAATCTGGCCTATGAAATTCCGATGCTGGTCACCGTCATCACCATCGTCATGCTGACCGGCTCCATGAATCTTGAGGATATCGTTCTCCACCAGCAGGGCGGTTTCTGGAACTGGAATATTTTTCCCCTGGTCAATCATTCGATTGCCCAGGCCATCATCATGCCGGTTTCCTTTATCATCTTCTTTATCTGCTCGGTGGCGGAAACCAACCGGGCCCCCTTTGACATGGCCGAGGCCGAATCCGAGCTCATTGCCGGTCATATGACCGAGTATGGTTCCATGGGTTTTGGTCTGTTCATGATGGGCGAGTATCTGAATATGGTTGTCGGTGCCTGTCTGATTACCATTCTCTTTCTCGGCGGCTGGGATTGTCCATTCGGCCTGTTTCCCGGGGTCTGGTGGTTCCTGATAAAGATTTACATACTGCTGTTCACCGTTATCTGGATTCGCTGGACCTATCCCAGGACCCAGATCTATAAGCTGCTCAACCTGTCGTGGAAAATTTTGATTCCGTTCTCGCTGGCGAATCTGCTCATGACCGCAGCATTTATTAAGATTTTTTAAAATGAGATCATGATGCAAGGACGGCAATCCGGCCGTATGTGACCAGAGAGCCTCTGCAAGATCTTCCGGTATTGCAGCATGTGACACGGAATTTTGGACAGCGGAAGCAATGATACTTGAGTTTTACGAGTCCATCACAATCAATTTAGGATGCGTATTGAATCATGAGTGAATACTGGAACGATGTATTTGGCGGCGCAAAGAGTCTGGTTGTAGGGCTCTCGATTACTGCCAGAGAATTTTTCAAACCGGTGGTGACTGAACAGTACCCCTGGTTTGTTCCGGAAATGACCGAGAACTTTCGCGGTCATATCGAGCTGGTCGGCAACGAGAAGACCGGCAAACCCAAATGTATTGTCTGCGGTATGTGCCAGCGTTCCTGTCCCTCCGGATGTATATCGCTTGCCGGCAAAAAACCGGAAGGGGAGAAAAAAAAGGCTCTGACCAAGTATCATCTCGATTTCACTACCTGCAGTCTCTGCGGCACCTGTATCGAGAGCTGTAATTTCGGCGCTATCCAGTTTTCCAAGGACTACAACCTGGCCAGCACCAGAAAGGAAGATTACATCTTTGACTTACTCAAACGACTGGAGGAACAGGGCTGATGCAAGCAACAATCTGTCAGACAGCTGCTAATCCGTCGCTTTTTTCGGCTGAAAGCTTTGTCGGTCTGATCTTTCTCGTCACCATCGGCCTGATTTTCGCCGGTGCGCTGATAGCGACTACCTCCAAACGGCTTGTCCGATGTATTGCCGGACTTGCCCTTTGTTTCACTGGAGTTGCCGGGGTCTATTACTTCCTGCTCTCTCCCTTCATTGCCATGATGCAGATGCTCATCTACGTCGGCGCGGTTTCCATCCTCATCGCCTTTGCGATTATGATGGCAACCCCTGAAGAAGATGACATACCCGGTAATCAGATAACCCGCTTTGCAGGACCGCTCGGCTTTGCCCTTGCCTCCCTGATCTTTGCCGCCCTCTCGCTCCTGGGCCTGAAGACTGAGTGGCAGGTATTTCCAAAGACCGGAGCCGGGGACATGCAGGCAATGGGTACGGCATTGCTCACCACCCATTCCATGGTTTTCGAGCTGATTTCATTTGTTCTTTTGATGGCAATCATTGGCGCTCTGGTTCTTGCGCGCAGAGGAAGAAATTAATCATGTATCTGCTTAACCTGTACAACTGTCTCGGCACCTACCTGGTTCTTGGCGCCATGCTCTTTGCCTTCGGCATCTATGGCCTGGTTTCCCGGCGGACAATCATCGGCATGCTCATCGCCTCCGAACTTATCCTGGCCGGTGCCTCCATGAATTTCATGGCATTTAACCGCTTCACCGCCCCTGACCCTACCATTGGTCAGATGTTCACCCTGTTTATTATGGCCATTGCCGCAGCCGAGGCTGCCATTGCCGTCAGCATCGTCATATCCGTGTATCGAAACTATAAGTCTATCGATGCCGAGGATATTGTCGACCTGCACGGTTAGAGCAGGACAGGATTTATGAGGTACTCGGCATGAAGATATTCACTGATTTATGCAACCTGGGATTCTGTCCCAAGGGACTTACACGGTAAGGGATTGATTATGGACGCTGCTTCCACTACTGCACATATTGTAGAAAATGCAAACCTCGGCCTGGCGGTGATGATACCGCTTTTTGGTGCCCTGGTTGTTATGACGATGAAAAATCATCCCAATCTCCGGGAGTTTATTTCGTCATGTGCCTCTATTCTTCTCTTTATCATTGTCCTGTCCTTTATACCCGCACTCAAGGCCGGGCAGACACTGGTCTATCCCATTTTTCATCTCCTGCCCGGGCTCTCCATAACCCTGCGGGCCGACGGAATGTCCATGATTTTTGCCATGGTTGCCTCGTCTCTGTGGGTGATCGCGGTGTTCTACTCCATGGGGTACATGCGGGCCCATGACGAACCCTGCCAGACCCGGTTCAATGCCTGTTTTGCCCTGGCCATTTTTGGAGCCATCGGGGTGTCGCTTTCGGACAACCTGTTCACCCTGTACCTGTTTTACGAGATTGTCTCCATCTGCACTTATCCACTGGTTGCCCATCATCAGGATGCAGAGGGCTATGCCGGTGGACGCAAATACATCATCTATCTGACAACCACGGCCAAGATGTTTCTGCTGCCGGCCATGATTCTGATCTATGTGCTGGTCGGCAACCTTGATTTTCCCCACGACATCTTTACCGGCATGTTCCCGGCTGATACCAAGTCCTGGGTTATTGTGATGCTCTATATCTTCTGCATCCTCGGTTTTGCCAAGAACGGTATCATGCCGCTCCATCACTGGCTACCGGGCGCAATGGTTGCTCCGACTCCGGTCTCCGCCCTTTTGCATGCGGTTGCCGTGGTCAAGGTCGGCGTGTTCTGCACGACCCGGACCATGCTCTACGTATTTGGCGTCAACACCATGGATATGCTCAACCTCGGTATTCCAACGGCGTACTTTGTCAGCTTTACGATTTTAATGGCCTCGGTCATTGCCCTGTCCAAGGATAATCTGAAGGCGCGGCTTGCCTATTCCACGGTCAGCCAGTTGTCCTACATCATCCTTGGTGTTGCCCTGTTGACTCCGCACGCCATAAACGGCGGCCTGATTCATATCGTCAACCACGGTTTCTCCAAAATCACCCTTTTTTTCTGTGCCGGTGCCATCTTTATCGCCACCCATAAAAAGAACATCTCAGAGATGAGCGGGCTGGGAAGGACCATGCCCTTTACCTTCGGTGCCTTTGCGGTCGCATCGCTCTCCATGATCGGGGCGCCGCCGGTGGCTGGATTTGTGACCAAGTGGTACCTGCTGGTCGGGTCCATGGAGGCGCATCAGATCGGCATTCTCCTGGTTCTTATAGCCTCCACCGTCCTCAATGTAGGGTATTTTGCGCCGGTTACCTATAAGGCATTTTTCGGTAAACGCCCTGAAGGTGAGGTGGAGACCGGGATTCATGAGGCACCGCTTTCCATGCTGATCCCGATTCTCATTGCGGTAACGGTTTCGGTTGTTATCGGTATTTATCCTAACTTTATGATGCAATTCGTTGAAATGGTGACAGGATGATTAGACTTATTGATTACCTGCGGGAGCGGATCAAGGCCGTTATTCTGGCCTGTTACATCCTGCTTGCATTTATAGTAACCTTTGCCGCGATGGTCGACAGGAGCCATGCCCATACAAGCGTTGAGCGGGACATACCGTTTTTCTGGTCCCTGTTCGGGTTTGTCGCCGCTGCAGTTATCATAGGTGTTGCGTACTGGTACGGACGTTCGGGTATTCAGGCCAGAACCAACTATTACGATTGCCCACTGAAGGATGATTGTACTTCTTCGGATTCTTGAATTTAATCCGCCTCTTAGAAGAAGATAACGAGGAATAAAAGCATGTCAGCTCATTTTGTCCATCCCGCACTGGTCATGATCATCGGTGCCCTGTTGGTTCCCTTTGTCCGGGGACCGCTGCGCAAACCTTTTTTGTTCATCGTGCCCCTGGTTGCGCTTGGAGCCGTTGTCTCCAACAGCTTTTTAAGCGGCGAGTTTGCAACCTTTCAGTTCATGGACTGGCAGCTGGTCTTCGGCCGCATCGACAAGCTGACCACGGTCTTTGCCTATATCATGGCCCTGATGGCCGTTATCGGTTCCCTGTACGGACTGCATGTGGACAACGCCGGTGAGCACATGGCGGCCTGGCTGTATGTGGCCGGATCGCTGGGCACTATTTATGCCGGTGATTACCTGACCGTCTTCCTGTTCTGGGAGATGATGGCCTTTGCCTCGGTTTTTCTGATCTGGGCCAGAAGGGGACCGCGCTCTCCTGCCGTTGGTTATCGCTATCTGGTTATTCATACCATTGGCGGAGTTATTCTTCTGGCCGGTATCATGCTGCGTTATCAGGCGGTGGGTGACCTTGCCTTCAATCTGCTGGATGTGAAAAATCCTGAACTCTATACCTGGCTGATTATGGCCGGTTTTGCCCTGAGTGCGGCTGTTGTTCCCATGCATTCCTGGCTTCCGGATGCCTATTCAGAGGCCTCGTTCAACGGTGCGGTCTTCATGTGCGCCTTTACCACCAAGACCGCGGTTTATGCCCTGGCCAGATCCTGTGCCGGAATGGATATACTGGTGCTGCTTGGTGTGGCCATGGCCCTGTACGGTGTGATCTACGCGGTGATGGAAAATGATATCCGCAAGCTGCTTGCCTGGTCGATTGTCTCCCAGGTCGGTTACATGGTTGCCGGAATCGGCATCGGTACCGAGATGGCCATCAACGGTGCCTGTGCCCATGCCGTTGTCCATATCCTCTACAAGAGTCTGTTGTTTATGGGAACCGGCTCTGTGCTCTACATGACCGGTAAAACCAAGTTCACCGAACTCGGCGGACTCTATAAAAAGATGCCCGGCACCTTTTTCTTTACCCTGGTCGGCTGCCTCTCTATCTCGGCCGCGCCGTTTTTCGCCGCCTATATCTCCAAATCCATGATCATTACCGCCGGTTTTGAGAGCCATCTCAACTGGGCCTCATGGCTGCTGATGTTCGGTGCCACTGGAACGTTTATGTATAACGGACTCAAACTGCCCTACTTCCTCTTCTTCGGCAAGAACAACTGCAGCCCGGAGACCTGGGAGAAGGCCGAGGATCCGACCTGGAACATGATGACCGCCATGGCTCTGGGCGCCGCCTTCTGTATCATGGTCGGCTCAGCGCCGGGCTTTCTCTACAGCCTGCTGCCGTACCCGGTCGAGTATAATCCCTTTACCCTCTATCACCTTGCTGAAACTCTGCAACTCATGGGTTTTGCAGCACTGGCGTTCTTCCTGCTCAAGAAGTATCTGCAGCCTGTTGATCGGATCTGTCTGGATATGGACTGGTTCTATCGCATGGCCGGCAGGTTGTTCCTCTGGATCGCCAAGAATCCCATTCAGTGGTTTGATACGGCCTGGGGCGAGGTGTACAGGGTTGTCGGTCTGGGCACCCTCATGTCAACCGCCAAATTCTGGAGCTGGTTTGACTGGAATGCGATTGACGGCGTGGTCGACGGTATAGCCCGATCCGTACGCGGGATCGGCGGCAAGGTTCGGCTGCTGCAGAGTGGTCAGATTCAGGTAACGATTTTTTACGCGGCATCGTTTGCCGCCATCGTCCTGGTCAGCTATATACTTTTTCAACTTTCATAAAGGAATTGTAGGGAATGGACTGTTTACTCATCAACGAGGGGTTTCCCCTGCTCAGTTTCCTGATTTTCTTGCCGCTTGCCGGAGCATTTGTACTGTTTTTCTTCTCCAGCGAGTCGTTTGCCAGGTTGTGGACCCTGGCTGTCACCACCCTTGCCGCCCTGGCTACGCTGCCGCTGATTTCCGGCTTTGACACCACCACGGCCAAGTATCAGTTCGCTGAGGCCCATACCTGGATTCCGCAGCTGAACATCAACTACATAGTCGGTGTGGACGGCATCTCCATTCTGCTGGTTATCCTGACCACCTTTATCATGCCGCTCTGTGTACTGGCTTCCTGGAAGTACATCAAGACCCGGGTCACTGCCTTCATGTTCTGTCTGCTGATCATGGAAACCTCCATGCTCGGCGTGTTCATGTCCCTTGATTTTGTCCTCTTCTATGTCCTCTGGGAGTTCATGCTCATCCCCATGTACATGCTGATCGCGATCTGGGGCGGACCGAGAAAGATCTACGCCTCAATCAAATTCTTTCTCTACACCCTGGCCGGTTCTATTCTGCTGCTGGTAGCGATCATTGCCCTCTATCTCAAGAACGGCAGCTGTTTTATTCCGGACATGATGTGGCAAAACTATTCAACTACCTTCCAGATCCTGGTGTTCCTTGCCTTTTTTCTGGCCTTTGCGATCAAGGTCCCCATGTTTCCCTTTCATACATGGCTTCCTGCCGCCCATGTTGAAGCGCCGACCGCCGGTTCGGTCATCCTGGCCTCGGTCTTGCTGAAGATGGGTACCTACGGCATGCTTCGTTTCTGCCTGCCCATTACCCCGGAGGCAACCTTTGCCCTGGCCCCGTACATCCTCTGGCTCTCGATTGCCGGTATAATTTACGGCGGCTTTACCGCTCTGGCCCAGAATGACATGAAAAAGCTGATCGCCTACTCGTCGGTCGGTCACATGGGCTTTGTCACCCTTGGTATCTTTGTCCTCAATACCCGCGGGGTTGAAGGGGCAATCATCCAGATGATTAATCATGGTGTAACCACCGGCGCCCTGTTCCTGTGCGTAGGCATGATCTACGAACGGACCCACAGTCGTGAACTTTCGGTTGCCCAGGGCTGTGGTAAGTACATGCCCTGGTATGCCACCTTTCTGGTTATCTTTTCACTCTCTTCATTCGGCTTTCCGGGTACAAACTCCTTTATTGGTGAGTTCCTGATCATTGCCGGTGCCTTTGAGTTTAACAAGACCCTGGCCCTGGCCTCGATTCCAGGCGCTGTTCTTGCCGCGGCCTATATGCTGCGCATGCTGCAGAAGGTTGTGTACGGCACCGAAAACAACCCGGATCAGTCGCACCTGAAAGACTTGAGTGTCCGTGAAATTGCAGTCCTTACTCCGTTTCTTATCTTTGTCTTCTGGATTGGACTTGGACCGCAACCGTTTATGGATATAATACATGTGTCCGTTGCCAACCTGCTGGATCAGCTCCATGGCTGGCAGCAGGCCCAGGACGTTGCCGCAGTATTTTTGCAGTAAGGGATTGTAAGGAAATAACTGTAACAAGATTGCGCCGATTTTTTGTTCATTTCCAAGGCGCGCAAAGGGGCGCATAGCCTGGTTATGTAACTCTTTGCGCAACACAGGAAATGGGCAAAAAGGCAAACAGGATGTTACAGTTATTTTGGCACAGTCCCTGAGAAAACGAGATCCACGCTTTAGGAATAAACCCCGGCCAGTGATTATGCACCGCGGTCGGCCTCTGAACATTTAATAAGGAAAGGAATACCCAATGGCTATTCTACCCGAATTAGCACTGATTGCCGGAGCGCTGGCATTCTTTGCTCTCAGCCTCTGTAAAACGCTGGACAGTACCCAGGTGAAAAACTCGGCGGTCCTGTTCGGTTTTATCACCCTGATCAGTGCGATTATTTCGTACAATCAACAGGCAACAATGTTTTACGGCAGTTACGAGATCGACATGTATTCTCAGCTGTTCAAGCTGATCATCGGGTTTGCCTTGTGCGTGGTGTTGATCTTCGGGCAGAACCTCAAGGGTATTGACGAATCCATCCGGCCCGAATACTACATTTTTCTGTTTCTCAGCGGCCTTGGCCTGATGATGCTGGTCAGCGCGGTTGAGCTGATCACTCTGTTTGTTTCGCTTGAACTCTCATCTTTTGCCCTCTACCTGCTGGTGCCCATGCGTGACGACCGCACCGGGGTTCGGCAGCAGATGGAGGCCGGAATTAAATATATTCTTTTTGGAGTTCTGGCAACCGGTTTCATGCTGTTCGGCATGAGCTATCTCTTCGGCCTGACCGGTTCCACGTATATCAAGGATATCGTTCCTGCTCTTGAGTCGATTTCCTCCCAGCCCGCAGTCTTCTTTGCCGTCCTCATGGTTCTGGGTGGATTCTTCTATAAACTGGCTGTCTTCCCCATGCACTTCTGGGTTCCTGATATTTACGAGGGCGCTTCTAACGAGACCACCGGTTTTATCGCCACCGTGCCAAAGCTTGGGGCTGTGGCCCTGTTGATTCGGTTCATGACCCTGCCCACCGGTCAGCCCGAGCTTCTGGTCAACCTGTTTATCGTCCTTGCCCTCTGTTCCATGTTCTACGGTAACCTGTGCGCGCTGGTGCAGAAGGATATCAAACGAATGCTCGGCTTCTCCGGTATTTCCCATGCCGGTTTTATTCTCCTTGGCCTGCTCACTATGCAAGCCGGCGGCTATGCAACCGCGATCTACTATATCACCGGTTATGTCCTGATGAACCTTGCCTGTTTCCTGGTCATCTCCAATGTCTCCGTGCATGGTGAAAATCTCAAGATCGATGATCTCAACGGACTGCATAAACGACAGCCGGTTCTGGCCTTTGTCCTCGCCGTCAGCCTGTTCGCCCTTGGCGGCATCCCGCCTATGGTCGGTTTCATGGGTAAATTCATGCTTTTGACCGGAGCACTTAAACTTGGCCACTTGACCCTGGTTATTGCCGCCGCCTTTAATACCGCCATCGCCATTTACTACTATCTCTCGGTCGTCAAGGCCGCCTATACCGCCGACAGTGAAGAGCGCGAGAATGTGGAAGTCAACAGCCTTATCAAGGCCACCGGCGTTGTCCTGGTGCTGCTTATCCTGCTGATGGGAACTCTGCCTTCCAAGTTCGTTGCCATTGCCGATACTGCGGTTCGAACTATTATGTAGTGACTTTTGATTTGCCTGCATACAGCTCTGAGAAGAGTTTGATACAAAAGGGCCAGTTCCATGAAAGTGGAGCTGGCCCTTTTTTATACTGCTGCGCAAGCCTTTTCAGGAGTTGCGTTTTCAGTCCACTTTCAGCGGCAAGAAAGGGGTTACCAGCTCAAGGAATTAAGTGTGGTATCTTTTTCATGTGAATATAAGAGGGGCCGCATAAAATTTAATTTCAGACCTCCTGATGACGACAGTATGACATCAGCAATTGGTCAACATGTATCGGTTTGAAAGAACAACTTTTTTGCTCTGTTTCGTCATTATGCTGTTGAACGGATTTTTTCTACGGATTTTTGCTTGTCATCAGATTTCGTTGTGGTGGTGTCAGGGCTATGCCAAAGCGAAAAGACATCCTTTTAGAATGATATGACTTTTTTAATTTTAAGGTGAGCCTGTTTTAAAACAGGTGCCGCGGTAAAATATACGAGGTAAGAAGGTCTGAATTTTACTTTGACCCATTTATCCAATCCGACCCCCTTTTTTCTCCGGTTTTCCGGAGTTTCCCTTCTAAGTTTACTCCCAAGTATACCAGAGTTGGATGCAGATAATCCGCTAGCCCCTGCCATGGCAGCCTTTAGCAGAGGCAATCATAAATATGGGTGACCTGCTTGGCAAATCCGTTATCTAGAATTGTTTTCCGAAAAAAAGGAATTGATATTAGTGAAAGGAAGAATTGCTTTGCATGCTAAATTACATAGCATCCTGATAACATAGAATTAATTTAACAAAAGCATGCGCGCTGAACATGGTACGATTTTTGCAATATTCGATGGGGTGGGATGGGGTTAAAGAAATTGAGCTTTAAGACAGAAAAGGAGAGGAAATGAAGAAGAAGCTATTAGTAGGATTTGCGACAAGTTTGTTTCTATTTGGAGCGATGGGGATATCTCAGGCAACCAGTATGCAAGCTGGTGGAGATCGGTTGGTTGATCTACAAAATAACGATGGAGGTTGGGACTGGCCATTAGATGACGGTACCCCAAATAACGATAGCCCTAAAAATACTATTGGTCCAATTGCAATGGGGTTAGCTCAAGCATACCGATCCACTGGTGACACCAGCCAGCGAAGTGCCTTACTTGAAGCGGGATCTTTTTTGCTTAACAAAACTACTTTCGCTACATCAGATGGTTACTTAGCAAATCAACTTGATGCAATTTTCGGAGTAACTGATTATTCCGATTATGTCAGAGAAAATTATTATGACAAGTTAGCAAGTGGAACATATTCAAGAAGTGGCACGGACTATGATACTAACAGTTATGTAAATGCTGTCCGCGCAGACCGGGCCAGTCAAGGAATACCTAACCTTGCTGCATGGGATATTGGTATGGGACTTGTAAGTGCGGTAGCTGTAGGTGCAGACACAACCGCATGGATTTCAGGTGCCGAGGCTGAAATAAATGAACTGGATAGTAATGACTACTATGATGTTATTGGCTTGGCGGGCAGCATTTATGGACTAGGTGTCATAGACTATAATTCTTCATCAGAAAGTGAGGGTGAATTTCTGACGTTAAGCGCAGGCCGTGCCTTTATGTTCTCCAGTATAAACACAACGATAGGAGAATACAAATGTTATCGTCAGGAGTTGACACAGTAGG
>JAJRQC010000075.1 GCA_024280455.1 Deltaproteobacteria bacterium
GCAACGTGGTCTTATCAACTTACCACCGATACGTGTTGCTTACAGGCGCAAACCGCGTTCACCTTTCCCAAAGGGATTCACTGCGCTGGAACTTAAACCAATAGAGACGGATCTAAAAAACCTCACACCACTATCCTTCCACATTCCGACTCAAAACTCATACAAGGACAGCTGTGTAGGATATTACCTGAAACCAAGCCCGAACCGACCAAGATCATTTTCACTCCGCTCTTCCAATGGATTTTTACTTCCAAGCCTCATGGCATCAGTCAGTTCTGCCGGGGTCATGCCATAACCATCATCAATAACAGCCAGCCACGACGAGCCATCATTCCATGAAAATCTGACATGAATATTTTCAGCTTCAGCTGTGATGGAATTGTCAATCACATCAGCAATGGCCGATTCCATTGAATATCCAATATCTCGAAGTGATTGAACAAGTGCCAAAGGTGATGGCTGAATATTCACAAAGTTTTCAGTCACTCCACCACCTCCCAATACCCGCCCTTTGCCGGGCCGATGCGTCGTAAGCGGCCAAGATTTTTCAATCTGGCAATATTCTGCTCAATCTTTCGACTGGAAATACCAACAAGCTCTGCAAGTTCGCGGGCAGATAGATTTTCATTTTGACTGAGTTGAAGCAGAATTTTCTCCTGATTGGCGGTCAGTTTTTCTCCGACCTTTTCTCCGACCCTGTCTGGTGAAGAAAAAGAAAAGATTTCCGGCAAATCCGTTTTAAAGATTTTGCGTTGCTGGAGCCATTCCGGAATAATAAACACAGGCATTTCGTTTATTCCGCTACTCAAAGAATCAAGGCCACCTTGCATTGGCCGAGTCGATAATGGTGATTTTCAGTTCTTATCCGCTCTCTGCTTTTCGGTGCATATTTTTCTGATGCTGAAAGTTGCAAATTACAAATTTACCCCATGTTTTTTAAACGCTCTCGGCAGAAGATAAACATATAAAAAACAATAGAATAAGGCATATTGTCTTTTGACCCGGTATTTAATTGGCGTTTAAACAGCGTTTAAAGTCACCGTTTTTAAACGCTGTTTAAACGCATGCCCATTACTGGATATTCAGATCAAAAACCATTTGTGATCGTGCCCCTTGCCTTTGCTTTTGATCGTCCTGTCTTTTGCCCGCATTTCCGTGAGCAGATTTTTAACCTTGTTTCTTTTTTTCTTTTCCGTCAGATCCGCCGGTAACATCTCGAACAACAACTCCTCATGTTTGGCCCTGGGGGCAGGGCCGAATTCACGGAGATGCTGCAGGATGAATTCCTTGAGTTTTTGTTTTGCAAGCCCCTTGCTCCGGGTGTACGATGCATCGGTATCCGTTGCCGCGGCAACTTTTGCAGAGACAAAGTAATGGGGTTTACGTCCCTCTATCAGCCCTTGCCGCCGCAGCATTGCGGCAGCCGTATTTGTGATGGGCTGCTTTTTTTGCACGCGGTCCAGGAGAACCACCGTTGATAAGGGCATATCCTGATGTTCCAGAAGGATCTTGGTGTAATTTTCATCAATCAGGTGGCCGAATATTTCCAGCACAACCTTATCCGGCAGTGATTTGGCATAATCTGGGAGAGGGAAAAAACGGTTTCTCTGGGCCAGAATCATGGAATGAATCCCATGACCGACCGTATCGATCATATTCAGATTGACCATTGCCTAGGCAAGCCATGGATTCCGGTACTGTTGAGGGGTACGGTCACCGGAAAAATAATCTTCAGGCTTGCCGTCATAGAAATTACCCGCATTTTCAAAAATAAGCCTGTCAACCTTTTCAATAACAATTATCCTGGCAGTGGCCGTATAATCCTGATGGGCGATACAGTTGTGCAGGGCCTCAAGGATCACCCTGGTATCGTACTTGCTGACTTCTGCCGCCAGCAGGTAATTATCCGGGAAAATTTTGTATTTCAGGTTGCGGATACAGCGTAGGACTTCAGTGGTGGAGAGCAGAAAAGGAGGTGAAAAATGTTCATAGGCGCTTTCTTCCGCTTCCAGTTTCCAAGTGAGCTGGGCCGGATTCGGCAGAAGAAAATGACTTGCTTCATTTTTGCCAAGGAGAAGAAGAGCTGCACGGGTGATCTTACCCTTTATGGTTATTTTTGCCTTGTTGAGAATAGTGAGGTCGTCCCATCCGGCAATCTCGGCAGCAAAAGAACTATTCCGATTTTTTTCGATAAATTTTTCCCTGGCCTTGTTTATTGCTGTCGGGTCAAGGTCGTCCAGAGTGGCATCGACGATAATTTCTGCCGTCCAGTCAATTTTTTCTATTGATTCCGCCAGGATTGTTTCAAGCCGCTCGGAACGTAAAGGAACAAGGCTGTCACCGATTCGCTGCCATGCTTTATCATGTGCATAAACGGGCAAACGCGGCAGATGAGCCGGAACATTGAAAACCCATACCGTTTTGCCGCTGTCGTTGGTGGTAAATGTATCTATGGAAAATTTTTCAGAATCCAGGTTTGTACATTTTCCTAAAATTCGCTGTCGGATGTTTTCCGGAGTATAGTCATGAAAATCCTGAATGCCGGTAATATCAAAAAGTTACCCCGGCCATGGTTCTACGTCAATCCGTTTCCCTGGAGGTTGTTTTATCCTGCAGTACTTCAAGGGCCTGATCAGCCAGCGGGACAGTATGATCGCGCCGCATTTTCATCTTTGCAACAGAAATCCGCCATTCTTTTCTGATCCAGTGTATTTCCTTCCACTCTGCATGACGAATTTCCCCCGGCCGGCAAAAGGTCAAAGCGGAAAATTTCAGGCCACAACGGGTGATAAGGTCACCCTGGTACCCGTGGATGGCCCGCATCAGTTCTCCGACCTTTGCCGGATCAGTAATGGCGACCATTCTTTTGGGCCGGGTAGGCGCAAGCGCACCTCGGAGATCTGCGGCAGAATCCAGTTCCGCAACTCCCACAGCAACGCCATACCTGAAAACCTGGGAGACTATGGTCTTACAGCGGTGGGCGGTTTCACCGGCACCACGGGATTCAATGCGCCGTAACACTTTCAATATTTCCGGTGCGGTAATTTCTCCTATGGGCCTGGAACCGAGCCATGGCAATATGTCTCTTTTCAGCCTGCCGGCAACAGTACGGGCAGCCCCTTCGTACATGCCTGTTCCTGACGGGTATACCACTCCAGAGCTACGGCCTGGCGTCTCCTGTTGGCAGCCCGGTCTTGCACAGGGACGATACCATCGGTCACCAGGGCTTTAGCTTTGTCACGTTGCTTACGCGCCTTTTTCAGACTGATGGCTGGATACGATCCAATGGCAAAGGTTTTCCGTTTACCATGAAGAATATAATCCAGGCGCCAGTACTTCTTGCCGGAAGGCTTAATCAACAGGTACATACCCTGTCCATCGGTCAATCGGTATGCTTCTGCCTTGGTTTGGCAGCGTTATAAGGAAGAGGGAGGTTATGCTCATACAGAACGTATGAAGAAAGAAATGGCGGAGGGACAGGGATTCGAACCCTGGGTGGAGTTACCCCCACAACGGTTTTCGAGACCGTCCCGTTCAGCCGCTCCGGCATCCCTCCGCTTGAGGTACTGATACCTTTATTTTTCAGGTACGTCAAGTACGCCCCAAGGGGCTGGATATTCCATATAAGAGCCTGCTAGGCTCGAGATTATTTTGTTTTTTCACATTTTTCTCTTCGAAAGATAAATTTTGGCGGGTCTGACTGTTTTTTTAAGTGGGGGTATATTGTCCCTGACAAGCCAGCTAGGCGGC
>JAJRQC010000076.1 GCA_024280455.1 Deltaproteobacteria bacterium
AGCACCCCCTCTTCGTTCGATCAGGCCTCCTCACATAGGCAAGCTATAGATTCGTCGGCCTGCTTAAACGAATATGGAGCACTGGTAAACGCTTACAAGTATGGGTTTATCAATCTTAGTTGCTCTTTGGTGAACGGTTACGCTTCGGCATCTGCTCTATCCATGACACAGCCTTTCGCGGAAATCACGGACAAGAGGGAGACCGTACATGGCTTTTATAGAGGTAAGCTGTTTCTGAGTCTTGTTGTATTTTCCTCGACCGGTTGTATTACCAAGGAAAATCCAGTTGGCGGCTCTATAGCAGGTACCCTTGAATCTTTCGGTATCAACGAAGGTTTCCAGCCAGAAAACAGGATGATTATAATGCGCCTGCCAGTCTGCCGAAATGCCCCTGGCGCATTTGGCCAGCAGGTGTGATGCCAAGTGTGGAACCTTAACCCAGGGCAGCAAGAGAAAACGGGAATTATACGCAAGCAGGTGACGGTTTTTCTCTAAGGCATCTGAAGACCAACCGATGAATCGATCCCGGTGAAGTATGCTATAGGGCGCAGACGAGAAGGTAAAGCATGCAATTGGACGTTCTGCTGCGAAAACAAGGTATTTCAAATGTTCCCCAACCGGTTGAGTGTAACCAAGATAATGGTACTGCTCAATCAGGCTGTTAAAAAGGTTTTCATGCTTGGTTTTTCTGACCAGACGAAACTCAATGGGCTGGAGTTTTTTAACTGTGGAGATAACAGGTGTCAGGTCGATGTCGGGTTTCTCAGTCTTTTTCCGTTTGGCTTGCCGACCGCCAGTGAAAGGTTTCTTTCTGGGAGGAAGGGTGATGTGCCCCTCCCTGTGAAGCTTAAGCATGAGTCCCCGGCAAACCCCATCCTTGAGTATGCCGTTAGGCTGAGTCCAATTCCATTGGCGGCAAACTCTCAGGGACAACGCCCTACGGCTCTCATCAGGGTTATCGGAGATAAGTTGACGGAGAAAGTTGACGTCGTTGGTGCTTATGGTACGTTTGCGGTAAGTGAATATCTCGGCCATGTAGGAAACATAGCCGATAGTGCTCTGGAACGCACGCCTTTTATAAAAAAAATGGTGATTGGATAAATTTATCCTGGTGAACGGTTACCTGCCGGGCACATCCTCCACCTTCTTGACGGTCTTGGTGGCCGTGACCACCACATCCTCAAGTTTTATGGCCTCTTGCAACGGCTCTTCAGCCTTGCCGGCCTGAGGCATGGCAAAATTTAAAACCGCAAGCGTCACAATGGACCATTTCCATTCTCTCGTCCTAAATCGCATAATGAATCCTCCTCATCATATTAAAAAATTGGTTTTGTATTCTCTCTATTAAGTGGTGACTTGTTGCCGGTCTTTCCAGGTCATGTCAGTTCAAAAACAATGGTTATCTCCATATGAAGAGGCTCTTTAAACAGGTTTGAGGGCGGTCTCGGGAAAGGCGCGGCATCTTTTACCGCATTTAATGCAGCCTTGTTCAGACTGCTGTGCCTGCCTCGTTCTACGATCATAACCGATGTTACCCGGCCATCTGTTGTAATCACGAATCTGATCGTCACCCTTCCTTCAATACGTCGTGACCTGGCAAAGTCGGGATATTTTTTTCGGCTTTCTATCTTGAGCCTCACCATGTCAAAATAGTCGTTAGCCGTCACAAATTCCGTAGTGGTAACAGGATCCCAGTCCGCAATATTCGCGCCCGGGCTGTCCGGGATATCAGGCACGCCGATATCCTGCATGATGGTGTCAGGCAGAGTGTTGTCTACCGGGTCAATTTTTATGGGTGGTATATGTTGTTTTTGAATATGGATCTTTTTAACATCAGTTCTTTTCGGGGCCTTATGTCGTACCCTGGGCCGGGGAATTGATCTGCCCACGGGTTTTGCAATATCCTGCATGGTTAGTTCGATGTATGTCAGGGCATTGGAACGATATATTCCTGCGACACGCATCAAGAGCAGCAGATGCACACACAATGAAATCCCAATCAGGCCCAGCATGAGCCTGTTGGGCTTTCTTGTTCCGCTCAGGGATGTCAATGGTTAGAAATCCTTTTCCGTGGCAAGACATAACCGGCCTGCACCTGCGGCCTTTGCGATATCCATGACTTTAACCGCCTTGTTTAAAACCACCGCCCGATCGGCTTTTACCACCACGAGCCTATCTTTCTGCCCTCCGAGCATCTCTTTCAGTTTCCTGAAAAGCATTCCTTCCGGAACTTGTTTGTCTGCCAGAAATGTCCGCCCTTCCCGATCCACATAAACCGTTATTTCCTGCCGGGTCTGGGGCGCTGCAGCCTTTGCCTGGGGGAGTTTGATTTTTATTCCCTCGTCCACCATGAAGTTGGTTGTCAGCAGAAAATAGATGAGCAACATGAAAACAATATCTATCAATGAGGTAAGCGGGGTCTGTATCTGGTAGCGGGATCTTTTTTTCCTGTGAACCAGCATCCCTGCCTCCTATTTCCTGGTAATGGTTTTCATAAAGGTCACGGAACCATTTTGCAGTCTGGCTTCATATTGGTCGATCTTTGCTATAAGATAGCTGTGGGCCACCATTGTCGGAAGGGCAACGGCCAGGCCGATGGCAGTGGTCAGCATGGCCTCCCATATACCGCCTGCAAGAACGGCTGCGTTCACCTTGCCGCCCATTTCCTGTATCACCATGAAGGCCTTGATCATACCGATGACTGTTCCCAGGAGACCAAGCAGGGGAGCAATATTGCCGATGGTTGCCAGTGCCTGGATATAGGACGAGAGGTTTCGTACCTCTTCATCAATAGCATTCACAATCACGGTTTCCAGCATCTCCCGATCCCCGCCTTTCACTTCTATCGCCCTGGTCAGCACGCGCCCTATGGGCGAATCGCTTTCCTCTGCAATTTTCAGGGCTTCCTGTTCATCTCCGGTGACAACCATTTTCGCGATCTTTTCCGCCAGACCAGATCCCCGGCTTCTCATTGTTGCAAAACGGATAATTCGCTCAAAAAAGATAGCAAAGGCCAAAACAGAACAGAGCAGGATCGGAACCACAAGCACCCCGCCTTTTGATAACAACTCGATCATTTTGCTAAGCCTCTTTAAAAAATCTCCTGCAGATGCTGGAGATTTTCAAAAAAATTGTAATCCGTATCAAATAAAAAAATCATTGATCCACCACGTCCGGCTTGCCGTCAAAATCCAGGTCCTTTTCCCGCCTAGTCAGGGCCTCCGCTTCATCATATTTTTCCCAGATATCCGGCCTGTCGTCCCTGTTGGTATCTTCCTCAACAGCTGTCAGCCTCCCTTTATCATAAAAAAACCAGGTGTCTGTCCGGCCGTCGTTATTGGTATCCTTTTCCGCCCGCACCGGCTCTTCGGCTTCATTAAAAAACCAGACAATATTCAATCTATTGACATTGCCGTCATCCTCCTCGCTTTTAAGGAGCCTGCCGGCTTTATTGTAATGTTCCCTGAGGTCAGGGCGATTATCCCCGTTTTCATCGATCTCCTTCAGTCTCAGCACTCCATCCCTGTAAAAAAAGCGGGATTCAGCCTTTCCGTCCCTGTTGACATCCTGCTCCATGACCATGGACCATTCCGGGTTGTTAAACCACTCTGTTATTTCAAAGTATCCGTCATGATTGCTGTCTTTAACCAGCTTTTCCTTTTCTCCCTTTTTGTAAAAGACTTTCAGATCAACCCTGCCGTCTTTATTCTCATCCTGTTCCTGCCTGGTGATCCGGTTGCTCTGATAAAACTGCCAGGTATCGGTTTTGCCGTCAAAATCCGTATCGCTTTCAACCCGTTGCCTTTCTTCTTTGGCATTGAAAAATATGTTGATGTCCGGGTTGCCATCATGATTGTCATCCCTGGTCTGTAAATACATTTTCTGGTTTTTTAAATACGTGACTGTTTCCAGAAATTCATCACCATCTGCATCGTATTGCACGCGAACCGGCATACCTGTTTCAAAAAACCTGAGCCTGTCAATGCGTCCACAATGTCTTGTGTCTTCCTTTATCTCCACGACATGGCCAGCCGGATCGAATTTGCTGAAATAATCAAGTTTGCCGTCGTAGTTCGTATCCCTGTTCCGGGTAAGAGGGATGCCTTTCTCAAAGGTTGTAAAGGTGTCGAACTTGCCGTCAAGATTGGAGTCTGTTTTCTGCTCGACCGGCTGGCTGTCCTGAAAAATGGTCACCGAGTCCATCAGGCCATCAAGATTGGTATCTTTTTGTTGCTTTGCGAGTTCTCCCTTCCGGTAAAAGCGGAAACACTCCATTTTCCCGTCCCTGTCAAGATCGTGTCTGCTCTTCTCGGGAAATCCTTCCCTGTCATAGAGGACAATACTTTCCATCTTGCCGTCTTCATCGTTATCCGTCTTTTGCTCAACCGGTTTGTCATCCGTATATTTCTGCCAGACATTAACCTTCCCGTTTTCGTCCGTATCCCTGGTGGAGGAGGTAAGGCCGCCGCCTGTAAAGTAATAAAGCGTATCAAAATAGCCGCTGCCCGAGGTATCCTTCTTAATCAGGGACGGGCGCTCTTTTTCATCAAACAAAACAATCCGGTATATTTTCTTTGCGTTATTGATTCTTTCCTGCCGCCTTCTTTTTCCAGCCGTGAAATAATCCAGGCAATCGATTTGCCCGTCAAAATCCGTATCTCTTTCAATCCTGATTACTCTCCCGTTTTTGTAATACTGGAAACAATCCATGAGACCGTCCTTGTTGCTGTCTATTGCAAGTCTTTTGATATTGCCCCTGATATCAAATACAGCGATCTGGTTGATTTTTCCGTCACCGTCCGTATCTTTTTCAACCTGCCTCTCCTTTGCCGGTGATGTGCCGGCCAGAGCGGCAGTTGTTCCGAATCTGCCGGGGGCAGGTAGAAGAAACAGCAGCAGCAAAAGAATATGGATCACGGGAAATGATTTAATAACCAGTCGATCTCTCAAAGCGTTTCCAGGATAATATTTTATTTCAGGCAAGAGATAGAAGGACATACGTGCATTGAGACCACCTCAACATCTCTTCCTGCTTCGCCACCAGGCAAGAATGCCGGCTGATCCGAAGATAACGGCAAGGCCATCGACGATCCTTATACTTCGCACCCCAAGGCCACCGCTGTTAATACCTGTCTCATCTCCGGCAGACGGAATCATGTTTTCATCGACCGTACTCGTAAGCCGGAGTTTATGACCCATCGCATCGCTTGTGTCCAGCTGCCAGTCTCCAGGGATGTCAGGCAGAAAACAAAACCAGCCGTTACGATCGGTTCTGCCTGACTGGAAAAGGAGTTTGGAGTCAGGGGCAATAATTTCAACACTGCCATAGCTCATGGGATCTCCGCCATCATATTCGGCCAGGATGCAGGCAGCCTGTCGGGTGTCAATGACGCCCCGCACCCCGTGCGCCCACCCTTGCCCTGCCATCAGTAGAATGAAGATGCCAAAGGCGGGCCCCAGGCGGATTACCGTATGGGGGGCGCATCTTTGATCGTTCCTTTCTTCAGGATTCTTTTTGTTCATTTCACTTCAAAGGTCAGGGTGGCGATATAGGACTTAACGTCACACTCTTTTTGATCAGGATAAGGATCCTCATGCTCGGCCTTTATCAGCCATACACCAGGTTGCAGTATCCGTATCATTCCCTTGCCGTTGCGGCCGGTTTTTGCGGTATAGGCAAAGACATCTTTTTCTGTGGAAAAGCCTATGTAGGTGGCAAAGACTCTCCCCTTGAACGGCTTACCGCGCAGGAGGACCTGGACCGGCAGATATTCTCCTGCCCGCAGGTCAACAGGGTTTTTCAAGGGGATGATCTCCAGCGGATGGCCGACCGGGGTATTCACCTGCCCTTTGCCGTCGCCTACGTTAACAATGGCCTTCATGCACATCTGTGAGTGGGAGCAATGTATCACGTTCTTCAACCCGACCTTGCTCTGACGTTTCCCGCCTTCCGTGGTCTTGGTGTAGAAACCGGGGTTTCGTTTTGCTGCGATAATATAGGCCCCGGGCCTGGTAAGGCTTTCCTTTGTCTCAAACTCCAATATGGAGGTAGAGGTCATGGGTGCTTTTGTGCCGTCGGGTGCTACTATAAAAATATCTTCCAGATCTTCACTTTTCAGAAATCCTCCCAAAGGATAATTGTGTCCCCATCCAATTGACATTTTTACCGCCTTGCCGCTGTCCGGGGTGTAATCCGCCAGGTTGATCCAAGGAAAGTGCGCCTGGGCCTGGCTACAGAACAACCCGGTCAGGCCCAGGAAGACAGTTGTTGCTATTATCAATGTTTTTGTTTTTCTTTTCGACATGTTATTTCTCCTTGCCGTATAAGGTGTTATTAAAAAATACCTGCCGCATCGATGCGGTTGTCAGGTCTTTTCACGGTTGGAATCTACGCTCATCATGCGGTCAAGCCGCATCGGACGTCATTCATTGTGGCTGCAGCCAAAAATATGGTCCGGACGTGCCGGTTAAAAGAATATATCCAGCTTCGCCAGCAGCATTCTTCCGGCGCGGAAATTTCCCTCGTCGCCTTTGTCGGAATCAAAGATATTATCTGCTTCGAAACTGAGCCTGGCCTTCCCGCCAAGATCCTTGTAAATCTTGGCATCCACGACAGTATTTGCATCAATCTGCGAGGTATTATCAGTGTCTTTATACTGTTTGCCTGTATAGGTCAGGGTGCCGCTGATCCCCAGGCCATACTGCTTCCACTCATAGGCCGGTACCAGGGAGAAACTATGCCTGGGAACATAGGTCAGGTCCTTGCCGCTTTCCTTGTTTTCGGAGTCTGTATACGTGTAGGAGCAGGTGAGAGAGAAATCAGAAAAGTTGAACCTGCCCAGCAGTTCGATTCCCTGGGTAATCGCCTCTTCCACATTCTGGTATGTCTGCAAAGGCAAATCATTATAGAGCAGACCGGTATCCTCACGGATCACCATGTGATCTACCTCGTTACGGAAAAGGCCAAGATTCATCATGAGAGTCTGGCCGAAAAGCCATTGCTCAAGGCCCGCGGAATACCCAATCGCTGTTTCCGCATCCAGGTTCGGATTCGATTGTACATAGTAGTTCCCGTGCCGATAGGGAGCATTGTAGTAAAGTTGGCGGATAGTGGGAGATTTAAAGGCCTGGCCGATAGAGCCCCTGAACGTCGTGTCTTCTGTAAACCGATACATCAGGCTTAATTTGGGATTTATCCTGCCGTCAAAAGTGGAATGGTCATCGTAGCGAAGTCCGGCCACCAGTGTCAGGTCGTCCATGAACCTAATCTCATCCTGACCGTAGAAACTGTAGGTGGTGACGTCTTCCTGAACGTTGATAACTGAATTGTCATCGTTTTCAATTAGATAATCGATGCCCTGTTGCTGAACCTCGCCGCCGGCAACAATGGTATTCCGTTGTCCCGCATACCAGGTATATTGGATTTCGGCCTGGTCAAAGTCTATGTCACCATGTTTATACCCATAGGAGTAGCCGGGGTATCCATGAACGAAATCCCAGGTATAGGTGAAACCCTTGACCGTCAGGATATGATTGTCGCTTGGCCGCCAGTCAAGACCTGCCAGTAACCGGTAGCTCTTTTCGTCCCGGTTGTCCGTCTTTTCGTAATCACTGACCTCACCCTTTATGAAAAGGTCGAGGTCGTCGCTGGCCGCCAGATCCATCTTGGCTATCAGGGAATGGCGGTCTGACTCAATCGGATCCTCACGGATATCGTCTGCGCTTTCATAACTGTAATTAATCAGGTAGCCCAGTCTGTCCAGAGGCCGGTCCCCGAAAGAGAGATACGCCTGGGACATGTTTCTGCTTTCGCCATCGTCCGATGGTTTTTGGATGACACCATTTTTTACCTTTTCCTTGACCTTGTACCAGCCATAGGAACCTCCGGCCTGGCCGGTTGGTGTATCCGGTATCTTTCGGGTGATGATATTGATGACACCGGCAATCGCATCACTCCCGTAAAGTGCTGATCCCGGGCCTTTTACCACCTCGATCCTTTCAATCAGCTCCACAGGGATCTGGTTGAGACCGATACCGTATTCCCCCATGCCCCCGCTTTGTCCGCACCCCATGACCCGCTGGCCGTCGACCAGAATCAGGCCATAGCCGTCATTGAGACTCAGCCCCTGCAGCTTGGCCCGCCAGGTGTAGCTGCCAAAGACATCGTCATGGACTGCTGACTGGATGCCCGGGACTGTTTTCAGGACATCCATGACGTTTTGAGCATTGCTGCGCTCAATATCCTGCCTGGTTACCACCACGGTTTCCACCGGAACATCTTTCAGTGTATGTGGCGTCCTGGTGGCCGTGACCACCACATCTTTCAGGGCCATAACCTTTCCCTGACTGTCCCCATCGGCCATGGCGGTTGTCCCGGCCGCCGCCAGCAGAAAACCGCTGAGCAGAATAGATTGTGTTTGTTTCTTCAATGTTGTCCTCCATTATTGTAATGATTAGCCTTGAAACTCCACACAGTGCACCCGGGCGGTTTGTGGTTTACACAGTGCACCCGGGCGGTTTGTGGTTTACACAGCTCGATTTCCTTGTTGCTCTATATTATCTCCGTGAAATGAATAGAATTTATACAGCAAGATGGTTGCCCGAACAATGAGTGGAACTCCTCATTTCTATGGGTAAAAGTCCTGGACACAACAGGATGGTATTCAGCTCGGGTTCGTTATGAATCGCCGAGGAATCAAAGGAAAGACAGGGGAGGGACGTGAATTTCTGAAAGAGCCGGGTCGAAAAAAATTTTGAATATATTCTACAAGGCCGGCGGAATTGAATATTTCTCGATACGGATCAGGGAACAGTTTCGAGAAGCCCAAGGAGAGCTGCATAGCGAACCAGGCCGGCAGAATTGTGTATATCCAGCTTGGTCATGATATTAGCACGATGATTGGCCACGGTCTTGGGGCTTATAAAGAGTTTTTCAGCAACCGTCTTGGTTGATTCTCCCTGAGCCAGTAGACGCATAACCTGTTGCTCCCTTGGACTCAACGATCCATAGACGGAATTGCTGTCAACCTGGTTCAGGGAAACATCCAACAGCTTGGCGGCAATTTCTCCGGACAGGACCGCATCAAGATAATAGTCTCCCTTCAGTGTTGATTCAAGGCAGTCAAACAGCGTTTTTGTTACCGATTCCTTAACAATATAACCAAGAGCACCGGCCTGCAACGAGCCAAGGATATAGTCAATTTTGGAGTGCATGCTGACAATGACTACTTTGATGCCCGGTAGGATGGTTGTCAAAATACGGGCCAGCTGAATGCCGCTCTTATCCGGCAGTGAGAGGTCGATAACAGCCAGATCCGGCTTCAGATGCATGGCAATTTTTTCGCCTTCCCGGGAATCACCTGCCGTGCCCACAACCTCAAAGTCGGCATATTGGTCTATGGTCTGTTTTAAACTTTCTCTGAAAAGACTGTGATCATCGATAATTATAATTTTATTTTTCATTGTCATTTATCCTGTTCATGTCTCTGTGAGAGCTCAATACTGATTAAACGTAACCTGTCACAGGTACTGTGCAGTATCCTCTGCTTCTGCTTTGGATGAAACAGTTAGATGTCATAGACTATAATTCTTCATCAGAAAGTGAGGGTGAATTTCTGACGTTAAGCGCAGGCCGTGCCTTTATGTTCTCCAGTATAAACACAACGATAGGAGAATACAAATGTTATCGTCAGGAGTTGACACAGTAGG
>JAJRQC010000077.1 GCA_024280455.1 Deltaproteobacteria bacterium
GGAAACATGACAGACATACTACTCGCCCGCGATGCGGTCGAGTATCCATTATTGGCTGCTGCCGCAGCCAATAATGGATACCTGCGCCAACTTTGCCAAATAACTACCCATATTTTCGGATAAACCAGCATGGCTGGACCAAGATTTTTAACGTTACAGCCACAACCAAGGATGAAAATAGCCTGATACGACATCACTTCGTGGGTTATTTTCGGATAAACCAGCATGGCTGGACCATATTATACAGGTCACAGCCACAACCAAGGATGAAAATAGCCTGATACGACATCACTTCGTGGGCTATTTTCGGATAAACCAGCATGGCTGGACCAAGATTTTTAACGTCACAGCCACAACCAAGGATGAAAATAGCCTAAAAGTTCCATCTTCATGGGCTATTTTCAGATAAACCAGTATGGCTGGACCGGATTCTCAGGTCACAGCCACAACGAACAATGAAAACCGAAGCTGCGCCTTGAGACCGCAGTTATAATCGCCGCAGGCGGAAATTGTTCTGACTTCTGTCCTCTGGCTTCTGTTTTCTGATAATGCAGACGGACTATTCCGACTCCTTCAATATATGGTGCTGTTTTCTACAACCTAAATCCTGCACTTCAGAAAATGAAAAAATGATTTTCTCGTTTTAAATCAACATATTTCGATATATTGTTCACTCATTTCCACTCACTGTTTCGGTGAGTACGGATTTTTTCATTTTCTTTGCCCTGCGGGATTGACAATTTCACCGAATCTACTTCGTTATCAATGGGTTGAAGCATGCTATACGTCTACGCCATTGATGCCTCGTATCTCCGGCAAACTTGTCAATTGCAGGATTTAGGTACAAGTCAACAGGGGAGATTTTTTTACAAGGTGGCTTTAACACTCATCAGTTAAAAGTGCTGTGAACCGGGCAATATTTTTTGCTTTTCTCAGCTGACGAATCCATCGAACACATTCCGGATCGGGTACGAAGGCAAGTATTTCTTTGAGCTTTGCCAGTACCTGCTGTTCGCCGCAAAAGAGCTGCTGATAGATCCGGGTCAGTTCCTGCAGATAACCGCATAACTCGGTTCGCCGTTCTCCCGGGGTTGAGACAGCAGCGTGCTTGCCGCGCAGGCGCTGGAAGAGAAAAGGATCGCCGATGGCGCCGCGTCCGAGCATCAGTCCGGCAGCACCGGTCTGCTGTTGAACATGCAGGCCACCCGCAGTTGTACAAATATCACCGTTTGCAATCACCGGCAGGGTTGTCCGGTTGACCACTTCTGCGGTGATTGTGTGATCTGCAGAGCCGCTGTAGCGCTGGGCAACGGTTCGGGCATGGACAATCAGAAAATCAATACCGCTGTCTTCAAAGAGGGGAAGAAGGGAAAAGAGTTCGGATGAATCTTCAAATCCGGCCCGCACTTTGAGCGAAAAACTCCCTGATATTTCCGGTCGGAGAGCGGCAAGCAGTCGGGCCAGTCCGGGCGGATCCTGCAGGAGTTTACCGCCGGCCGATCGCTTTCCCATCCGGCCGTAAGGACAGCCCAGGTTGATATTTATATGGTCGGCGCCCAGATCCTCGGCAATCCCGGCCGCAGTCACCATGGCAGCGACATCCGCCCCGATAAGCTGCACCACCAAGGGCACATTTTCCGAGGTTTCCTGAATCTCCAGCCGGTCGTTTTTAGAGATGACCTTGCGGCCGCCACTCTGTACCTGGACATATTCGGTGAAGACCACATCGGGCCGGACCATATCGATAAACAGACTGCGCAGGCCGCGATTGGTCAGCCCCTGCATGGGGGCAAGCATCAGGGGTTTTGTGTCACTTTCCCAGGCAAGCATGCTTACTCTTTTTCCCGGTTATACAAAAACAAAATATCAGTTATGTTCCCTGGTCTTGTTGAAAACAACGAAGAGCAAGCTTGAGGTTCAACAGAAATTCCCTTTTAGGCATCTTGGCTGATTAGGCAGGGAAGATAATGTCTTTCTGCTCTTGCCATGAGGTTTACAGGTATCCAATAACTTCATCAACTAAATCCTCCATATCTGGAGGATTTACTAAGTTTATGCCGTCAGGAGAGTGCCTGTGTTCAGGCGTTTCCAAATTTGGTTTATGAGCAGCATTGTCGTACCGAAAAATAAGCTCACCTTCTCTATCCTGGTACTGATAAGCATAGCTCAACTTCTCAATTCCGTATTTGCTGCCGATATACTCCCTTATAATCAAACATGAACCATCCACTAAAACTATCTCGGCCTTGACAATGGCCTGCTTCCCTGCTCTTATCTCTTCCTGGAAGATGATTGATTCCGCAAAACCATAGGTGTCAAGGCGCTCAACAGCACGACGTATGTATGCCAGGTATTTACTAATCGACATATTCGATTCCTTTTAGAATCGCCAATCTTTCTTGAAGTCTGGAATGCAGTTTTGCCTCACCGGCCCACTCGACATATTCGATATCTTTCCCTTCAAGATTTTCAGCTGTCCCATCACGAAAAAATTCACGGGATGAAACCTTATATTTACTCTCAAAAAAGTTTATCTTTTTCGCTCCCAGCTGCAGCGCATAGGCAATACGATTTTTTTCTGCCTCCACGGCTTCAGCCAAAACAGTTTTCGCTGAAGAATCTTCAGTATGAATTTTAATGTCTGCCATTATATTTCTCTGTTTCTGTGGGGACGGGCCAAGCTAGCCACCTGATTATTGTTCATTATTTTTCCAAATATAAAAATATAGGCATTTTATATTCAATACCTTCGCCACTTGTTGATGTATAAACACTGCTCTCGATCAGGCAGCTGCCGGGTATGCCGACTTCATGGCCTATTTAAAATACACCTAGCACAAAGTCAAATCAGTTATGTTCCCTGGTCTTGTTGAATACAACATCCGGAAACAGTTCCATGGTTCGGGCAAGTCGCCAGTTGCCGTCGCAGAGATAGGCCAGGTGTTCCTCAGCATCCAGGGCCAAGCTGGCCTGGAACTTGGCCTGAAACTCCTTGAAGATCTTGGGATCATCGCATTCCACCCAGCGGGCCAGGCCATAGTTCACATCCCGGTAGATGGCATCGACCCCGTATTCGGCCTTGAGCCGGGCCATGGTGACCTCGAACTGCAGCACGCCGACCGCACCCAGGATATACTCACTACCCATAAGCGGTCGAAACAGCTGAACCGCACCCTCTTCAGCCATCTGCACCAGCCCCTTGTGCAGCTGCTTGGTTTTGAGCGGATTATTGAGAATGACCTTACGAAAATGCTCGGGGGCAAAGTTGGGGATGCCGGTAAACTTGAGGGGCTCTTTTGTGCTGAAGGTGTCACCGATCTTGATGGTGCCGTGGTTGTGAATCCCGATAATATCACCGGGATAGGCCTCTTCAACGTTTTCCCGATTCTGGGCCATAAACACGGTGGCATTGGAGAGTGACACCTCTTTACCCAACCGGTGATGCCTGACCTTCATGCCCCGGGTGAACGTACCTGAACAGATCCTGAAAAAGGCAATCCGATCCCGGTGGGCCGGATTCATATTGGCCTGAATCTTAAAGGTAAAGCCGGAAAAAGCCTCTTCGGAAGGGTCGACCATCCGGCTGGTCGTTTCGCGGGGACCTGGCGGCGGCGAGAGCTCACAAAAGGCATCGAGCAGTTCTTTGACGCCAAAATTATTAATCGCGCTGCCGAAAAACACCGGGGTCTGGCCTGCCTTGAGATACTCGTCATATTCAAACGGGTTGGCGGCACCCTCGAGAAGCTCAATATCCTCCCGCAGCTGCTCCGCGTCGGAACCCAGAACCCCGTCAAGGATGGGGTCATTCAAATCTTTAACCACGATCCGATCTTCAGGCCGGGTATCCCGGCTGGGGGTGAACAGGTTAATTTCCTTACGATAGAGGTCATAGACCCCCTTGAACTCCTTGCCCATGCCGATCGGCCAGGACAGAGGCGTACATTCAATCTGCAGTTTTTCTTCAATATCGGCCAGGATATCCAGAGGATCAAGCCCATCCCTATCCAGTTTGTTGATAAAGGTGATAATCGGGGTGTTGCGCATCCGGCACACCTCCATCAGCTTGGTGGTCTGGGCCTCAACCCCTTTGGCACTGTCAATCACCATCAAGGCGCTGTCGACTGCGGTCAAAACCCGGTAGGTATCCTCGGAAAAATCCTGATGCCCAGGGGTGTCCAACAGGTTGACCTCGAAATCCAAATAGTTGAACTTCATGACCGAGGTGGTGACCGAGATTCCGCGATCCTGCTCAATGGCCATCCAGTCACTGGTCGCATGGTTGGAGGTCTTGCGGGACTTGACCGCACCCGCCATCTGAATGGCGCCGCCGAACAGCAGCAGCTTTTCGGTCAAGGTGGTCTTGCCGGCATCGGGATGACTGATAATACCAAACGTGCGGCGCTTCTGTATTTCTCTATCTAATTGACGACTCACAATCTTTATTTCACGGTATGCGGTTGATGGTTCCCGGTTGCATGGTCTATCTTTTCCCCTGGAAAAAACAATGCAACTTCATTGACTTCAAGACTGGCTGTCTTACCGCGTACAGAATATTTTTGCAACAAGTTCCACTGCTCCTCTCCCAACCTCGTTACTCCTTGACCCTCGAGAGACCGGGAATCAGGGTTTGAGTACTCTTTACCCCGCGAATAGGCCGGATCATGCTATGGGTGAACTGGGATATAACCTCGGCATCGGAAGACAGCAGGTCCCGCTGCAGCACCACTTTGACAATCAGATCAATGGAACCATGCACCGAATGCAGTTCCTTCACCTCATCTAAAGCAAAGAGCCGGTCCATGATCCGCTGCTCATGCTTGCCCTCCACATTGATCAATACAAAAACCGTAATCGACTGCTTCATCTCCGGATATTTCTGCTGGGTATATTCCGCCATTTTTGCCCTGAATGCCTCCATGTCCCTGGGAATAAGTTTATCAATGCCTATACCGTACTTGCGTTCTCTCTTTTCTCCCCACTGGTGCTCGGAAATATACAGGTAGAGATCATCAACGGTCCGGCCGGAAAAATTCCGTACCAGCCCGGAATTTTTAATCAGGGTCACCAGGGGCCGGTAGATGGTCTGGTACCAGTCACCGGCGGCCTGCTTATAGGAGATTTCCTGCCCCTGCTGTCGCTCGAGAAAGGCCTGGTGAATTCTGATCTGCTGCTCAAGGTGAACAAACTGATCGAGCTCGGTCAGTTCAATGGTTGCCGACAGCCCGGCCTGATCTCGAAAATCGATTTTCTCCCGATAGAGTTGATTTTCCAGGGTATCGGCGGAGGGCAGCAATTCAAGGATGCAGGCCCGAATCTCTTCCAGACCCAATTCTTTGGCCGCCAGCAGCCGGTGATGACCGTCCAGAACAAAAAAATCATCCTTGATCTGATACAGAGAAATGGGTGGCATGGATTTTCCGGCCTGCATGGCCTGAATGATCCTCTGCAGACGCGGATTGTCCCCCTGTCGCCTGGGCCGGAATTCGCAATCGAAATCGTTATACCGGCCCACGGTACCGACAATTTTCTCTATCGGAACCGGTTTTGTGCCCCGCTCAACGGAATCAACCGCCTGTTCCTGCTGCTGGACGGCATGAAAAGAACGCAAATCACATTTTTTGCCGCCGAACAGGTTTTTCAGCAGATCAGAGTTCAAAGAGAACATAGCCATAGGTATTCATTACCCGGGTGGAGTTGATTACGGTTGTACGCTCGCTTTCATCATCAAACCGGGCATGGATATGACCATGGATAAACCAGCGCGGGCCGTATCTGTCAATCAGGCGACGAAAACAGGAGAACCCCTTGTGGCAGCGATCCTCGGCATCATGAATATGTCGGGGCGGGGCATGGGTGATGATGATATCCACTCCGCCCCCCAGCCTAAGCTGCAGCCAGAGACTGCGGATAATCCGACGCATCTCCGACTCATGGTACTGGTTCATCCCGCCGTTATACCAGCGCGACCCGGACAGCCCGAGAAGTCGATATTCCCCAATCCGGACCAACCGGCGATGCACACAGGTGCAGCCCACCGGCGGAGACTTCAGGTATCGGATATCGTGATTGCCCAGCACATAGTACAACGGCGCATTCACCCGGTCACGCAGAAAACTTAAGTATTCCGGCGGCAGGTCGCCGCAGGCAAGGATCAGCTCCACTCCTCGGACAAGTTCGGGGTCAAAGCCGTCGTAGAGCTCACTGACCACCGTATCGGAAACACTGAGTACCTTCATGGTTTTTTCTGTAATCTAATTTCTGCAGACTGCATACTCTTTATCGGGATTGGTTGAATCCTAAGCCATTCAAACCGACAAAGCTGCCGTTATTGTCCTGGGCCAGCTTGCGCATAAGGGCGGCGAACCGGGCCGCATTTTCCTCAGAACCGCCTTGGGTGAGTAGAACCGGAAAACCAAGGGCATGGATGCGGACCCGCCGCTGCCCACGTCGCCCGGCCCGGTTTATTCGGTCAACAGTATCGATCACCTCCTGGATGGAGCCCCGGGAAAAATCATCGCCGAGCACGTAGATGGAGATGTGTTTATCCGGGGCATGAAAGCGGCGGATGGCCCGGGTAATCCCCTCAACCGGACTGGAATTGGAAAAAGGTGACCAGGAGGCAAGCCTTCTTAAAATTGCCCTGCGCCGGGCCGGGGTATCGGGGATCCAGCGCCCCGCATACTGGGAAAACATGTAATCCCCCATGTCGTTCATTATCTGGATGCCCTTGACATGGGGATAGATAGATAAGATTTCACCCATCTTACGACGAACCAGAGGCCAGGCAAAGCGCTGCATGGAGCCGGAGGTATCGATCACGAAAATAATATATTCGCTGTCCACCGGCACCCCGCCGATGGGGCTGTCCGGAGCGGCCGGGACTTTGGCCGCCTGCAGGCGCCGCATCTCCTCGGTCAGGCTCTGGCGGGCGGCCCTAAGCTGCTGTTCAATCCGTTCCTGGACCGCAAGGTCGGTTCGGCCTGCCTCATATTTACTCTGGAAGCGGGCGATCTCGCTCTGCTTCCCGGCAAGCTGTTCCTGCTCGTGTATGACGTGTCGGCGGACAGCTTCAAGCTGCCGCTTCATCACCTGCGATTCACCCCGGATCTTATGGAGCTGCTGTTCGAGTTCCTGCACCTGCCCACTAAGATCCTTACTCATCTTTCCCACCACCAGCGGCTCCGAGACCTTGGACAGCACCAGCAGCAGAATAATCGCCCCGAACCCGCAGGAAACCACGTCAAGAAAGGAAAGGCTGAAGATGTCGATACTCTTGCTTTTCTTTTTCATGGTTGCATAATTCTTGTTGTCACATTTCCTTTTTTTCCGTCATCCCCGCATGCTGTTAGCGGGGATCCAGGATATTTTAACCGAAAATAACCCACGAAGTGATGTCGTATCAGGCTATTTTCATTCTCGAAGTCTACGCTTATCTGGTTGTGGCTGTGACCTGTAAATCCCGGAGTCTGCGCTTCGCTTCGCTTATCTGGTCCAGCCATGCTGGTTTATATCTAACCGTCCCCACCTATAACTACCTTCGGATTGGCGAGGAATTCGTTGCTCTAATTTTCGTAGTACATGTGACAAAGTAGAAATAACAATAACCGGTTAGCAGATATTGACCAAAAATTGAATGACATCCCCCCTGAAAGAATTTACCTGTGTTGCAGATGCACTCTTCTTCATGGCCAGTCCGAGGTCGGGGTGAAAAACGAACCCCTGGTCTGAATGGCCAGTTGCCAGTACAAAACAGCAGCCATCGGATCGCCTTCCATGGGAAAGAGAATAGTGTTGATCGGAACCCCGGCAGGAATTCTTTTGATCGCCCGCTCAAAAAATTTTACCCGCTGACTGCCGCTGATTGATTTCCTGCGCGGTTTCTTTCCGCCCCAGGTCGGCAGGCCGTCGGTGAGCAGAACGATATTATCCGGCCGCGGCATGAGAGCGGCAGCCGCCGCAAATGCATTTTCCAGACTGGTTCCCCCGGTCGGCAACGTATCCCGGAACCGGCCAAGTATTCCGTTGACAGCCGCAGTCCCGGTCACCGGTATCCAGTTCTGATTTTTTCCTTCAGCCATTGTCCAGACTCCGGTATTGAACACCAGAAGCTGAAAACTCGACGAAACCGGCAGGTTGGCGACCAACCAGCGCACCGTCTTCTGCACCTGCTGCCATTTTGGGGAGTTTTTCTGTATTGCCGGATCCATATTACGGAGTCGGAGCACTCCCACCACGCTGGTATCAAGCATGGAGGCCGATCCGTCCACCAGGATGAGCACCCGGTTGCCGCCCAACTTCAGGCCAGTCAGGTATTGCCGGTGTCCTTCCCCCTCGAAGCGACGAACCTTACTGCCCTGGACCTTAGGAATTTCAGCCAGACGTTTCTGCTCGGCTTCCATTTTTTTCAGGGCTGCGGCAAGCGCCTCAACCTGTTGTTTGCGGGCTGTTTTCTGCTCGGCACTGCTGCTCATCTCCGTTACCAGTCGGTTTCTTTCTTTTTCCAGCCGGGCAATCCGTTCCCGGATGGAGATAGCCTGATCTTCACTCTCCTGCAGGCTGGACTGTAAATCTCCGAGATATTCCCGGCCGACCGTCACCTCCTGTTCCAGCCGGTTCACCTCTGCCCGCAGGTCCTCATGCTGCTGTTTGCGGGACTTGACCGACTGGGCATTAACCAGCAGTACCAAAAGAACCACGGCCCCGAAGCCGCAGAACATGATATCCAGGAAGGCCAGGTTAAAAGGAGAGAGCTGTCGGCGGCGGGCCATGGTCTACTCGCAGAATAAAAAAAGATTTCAGAGCTCAGGGATGAATCCGCAGACGGGCGATCAACTGCCGGTCGCCGTATGTTTCCGTGTCCAGCACCAGCCGTTCCTGCATGAGTTGCAGCTGATGGATAAAAAACATCAGGACAATGGAGATGACCAGGGCGATAAAGGTGGAGTTGAAGGCAACCCCCAGACTCTGGGTCACGCCGGTAATATCACCTTCCACAGCCTGGTGGGCCTGGGAAAGGGCCGCACCGATACCGCGGACCGTACCAATAAAACCCACCGAAGGAATGGCCCAGGCAATATAACGGATAGTGGAGAGTTCAGATTCCATCCGTTCACCCTCGGACTCACAGACATTGCCAAGTGCCGTGGCCGCATCCTGGACATTGCGGGTAGCCCCGAAACGCTGAATAGCTGAACGTAAAGCACGGGGAAGCAAAAGTTCCCGGCGGCCGGCGGGTACTTCATCAAGCCGACCGATCAGTTCCCGCACATCCTCGACCCCGATCGGCAGACCGCCG
Source organism: Deltaproteobacteria bacterium (assembly GCA_024280455.1). Lineage (GTDB taxonomy): Bacteria > Desulfobacterota > Desulfobulbia > Desulfobulbales > Desulfobulbaceae > DRLX01. The sequence continues at coordinate 9,296 of JAJRQC010000077.1, forward strand.
GGCAGCTGGAGCAGGTCTTCATCCAGCAACCGCTGCTGACGAAAGGTATTCACTCCCTTGTAGCCAAGGATAGCCAGGGCCCAGAACATCAGCACCAGACAGGCCTCCTGTTCATAATCCCGCAGGACCACATAAAAGTTCTGCTGCTGTTCATAGCTCGAATCTTCAGCCATCCGGGCGTGTTCCCGGGCAAGAAATGCATCTGCCTGGGGCCGAATCACAGTCACATAGACCCCATGAATCAGGATAAAACCAAGGAGCAGGGCAAAGAGCTGAAAGAGAAATTCCACTGGTAGCTTTTTATACATAACTGAGTGTGACCTATTAAGAAATGTTCATCTATCGGCCGATCTTCTTCTTGATATCAAGTATAGGCGTGCCGTCAAAGACGTCCAGGCCGGAGACCTCCAACCTGTTGCCATCCATCGCCAGAACTTTGAGTTCAGAAAGGGCAATGGGATTTGGCCGTATCGGACTGCGGGTGGAAAAGACGCCGTGCAGCCCTCGTGATTTGTCGCCCCGCGGATAAACTTTCAGGGTATCCCGGGTGGACTTGTGAAGCCAGAACAGCACAACAATGGTCTGGCCGGCAGCAATGCCGTCAAGTCCTTCCTGATATTCAGGATAAATCTCCAGGATTCCGACCCGATCCGACATCGTATAATTCTGGGGTGCGTCCTCACGTCCCTGTATATTGCTGTGAGCCACTCCGATGAAGTGTAATGTGGGCTGTTCCATGTCTGTAATCTCGATTAAAGGATTCATCAATGTGTCATCATTCCCCAGTGCCAGACTTTTCTGGGCTTTTTGCCTGATAACGAAATTATCTGAACTTCCAGGTCGGGAAGACTCAGGATTGCACAGGTGTGATTGAAAACCGTGCTGCCCGGATTAACCACCAGAATATTGCCCAACTGCTCTGCAAGCACCTGATGGGTGTGACCGACAATCAGCACGTCAAAACCATATCCTGCCAGCTCCCGGGTCCAGCGCTCTTTAGCCTCAGACAGAATCTGTTCATACTGATCCAGCAGTGTAATTCCCCTGTTCATGGATCGGGGAGGACTTGCATGGACCATAAAAATCCGTTTCCCTTCAATGGTTGATTCCCATGTCACGGGCAGATCGCTGAAATATGTTGCAACCTCTTTTCCCGGCCCATCAGCCTGATTATTCTTGATCCAGAGGTCATGATTACCCAGGATTGTTGTACAACCACTGTCAATGAGTAGTTCAACACTCGGCTCAAGCTCTGTTCCATACCCGGCAATATCACCCCCACAGAGGACCAGGTCGACACGCTCCTGCTCAAAGACTGTCAATGCCTCCTGAAGGGGAGCGGCCGCGGCATGAATATCACTGATCAAGCCGATTTTTACCGTCATTTCTAAGCCATCGTCATTTAGAAGATATGTTGATCTCCAAAATTCCCCGGGCCTCCTGTGAATAAAACTTCTCAGTGCTTTATTTTACCCACGAAAGGTGATTTCGTTTGTGGTGAAAGCATGAAATAATGACAATATCAGAAACAAAAGGAAGGTATATTATTGGTTGGCCGATTTTACTAATATCCCCAAACTCCTCAAAGTTCCTTTTAATGGTAGTGGCCCGGGTGACAGCTCTGGCATTCAACACCGATTTTCGCGTACGGTTTAACCGTCACAACGATATAACATTTGGAGGCAGTTTCAACTGAAGATCAGCTCAAGGGGTGCATCATCAAGCCCAGGCAATTTTCCTGGCAGATTTCTCCAGGGTACCGCCCTGAGGA
>JAJRQC010000078.1 GCA_024280455.1 Deltaproteobacteria bacterium
AGGTGTGCCAACCTGGCAGCGTAAATTGCCACGTTTTTTGACAAGATCCAGTGTTTTACTCGTTGCAGCAGCAGCTGGAGCTGCCATGACCGCAAATGCTACAATTGATGTGACTAATGTTGAGAGTTTCATTGAGTGTTTTCCTCCCTGCAAAATTTTAAATTGGATGATAATCGTTTTACAAATCAACGATCGCGAAGGAACCGGACATCAGAGACTTAATCACCTCCTTTAGGGGGCAGTATTCAGGTTATTACTCCCAGATACTGTTGTAAGTACAACGCACATGCTCAGCCATTAACTCGCCTGCTGTTTCAGGAGTTCTGTCTTTAATCGCTTCCAAAATTTTCCGGTGTTGCAATGGTGAATCCTTCTGCAAATCTCCCTTCTTTCCAAGCTTAAATTTGTACTGAAAAAAGAAGACATAAAGGTTTGACCTCCAGAAAATTTGCTTGGAAAATTGTTGGAGGTATCTGTTTCTGGAAATTCTGGCGATACAGGAATGGAAGTTTTCGTTGATCGAAGAGTAGGCAATGATATCTCCGGTCATCCTGATATCCGCTTCTTTTTCTATGATCAGTTCAAGCTCTCTGATTTCTTCATCCGATGCATGAAATGCCGCAGACATTGCAGACTGAGATGCGATATTTTCACGCACAATATAAACCTGTTCCGCATCTTCAGGAGTCGGCAAAGGAATGAAGTAGCCTCTTTTATTTCTACGATCCAGAAATCCCATTGCGGCGAGTTGCCCCAGTGCATGATGTACCGGCGTTCTACTTTTAAGATTCAAGAGGGTAGTTATTTCGGTTTCCAATAGAAATTCACCGGGTTGAAAATGATGACTCAGGATCAGATCCAGGACGGCATCGTAGGTGAATTCTTCGAGATTTTCTTTTTTCATCAATCTATTGCCTTTCTCCTTCACAATGTGATAGACATCCACGCACGCATCACTGCGCACACTAACAAGAGTATTAAGGTCGGTCAAGTAAAAACAAACAATGTTATTAATCGTTGAAACACGCAGATTCTAAACTCCTGAGACGATAACATGTATAATCTGATCATAAAACAGGCAACGATCATTGATGGAACCGGAGCACCGGGGTGGACAGGAGATGTCGGCATAAAAGATGAAATTTTTTCCGCCATCAACCCCTCACTTGAAGCAGCAGAGACAAAGGAAACCGTTTCCGGCAAAGGACTGGTCATAGCGCCCGGGTTCATCGATATCCACACCCATTCAGATGATTTCTGGAAGATGGATTCCCTTTCCGAAATTAAACTGCAGCAGGGCGTAACCCGCGAGGTTATCGGAAATTGTGGGATATCCCTCTCCCCCACGACCTCTAAGGCAGGGGACATCGACTTTCAGGGAAATCTCGTCAACTTAGACAAGCATACAGATTCCATGGGTAAATTTTCACTTAATGACTACAGGAAGTTACTCGAAAAATTTGGACTGTCCAATAACTTAATGGGGCTTATCGGCCATGGAACGCTGCGCATGGCAGCCATGGGATTTTCAAAAAATATTCCGGATAAGCGACAGATGGAAACGATGAAATTCCTGATGGAAGAAGCCATGAATCATGGCGCATCAGGTATGTCCACAGGTCTGATCTATGCGCCGGGTATATTTGCCAAGATCCCTGAGCTGGTCGAACTCTGCCGTGTCGTGGCAAAAAAGGGGGGATTTTATGCGTCTCACATGCGCAATGAGGCAGAAGAGATCCTGGCTGCCATTGATGAGGCCATTAGCATCGGCGAACAGTCTGGGGTTCCGGTTCAAATTTCTCATCTCAAGATAACGGGGCACAAAAACTGGGGGCTTGTCGACCAGGTCATCAAAAAAATTCTGGATGCCAGAAATCGGGGCATTGACATGACCTGTGATGTCTACCCCTATACATCGTCCGGAACCTCGTTAACTGCATTAGTTCCGCCTTGGGCCATTGAGGGTGGAGTGGAAAAGCTGATCCTACGGATGCATGACTCTGCGCAAAGAGCAAAAATAATTCACGATATCAAGCATGGGATCCCTGGTTGGGAGAACATGTATCACAATGCTGGCTGGGAAAAGATTACCATCTCCCGATTCGATTTCGACGGACAGAACAATATTGAGGGGAGAACTGTTGCCCAGATAGCAAAGGGAAAGAAAGTTGATCCTTTTGATCTCATCCTCGATCTCATGGAGCAGGGCGCCAACGGGGTCAAAATTATCTCCGAGACCATGAACGAAGAGAATCTGGCAACATTTCTCAAGCTCCCTTTTGCAATGGTGGGATCGGACAGCAGTTTTACCACAGGCAAACCCCATCCCAGGCTTTACGGTACTTTCCCCAGGGTGATCCGCCGCTTTGTCCGGGAACTGAGGGTTTTGACCCTTGAGGAAGCCATTCACAAGATGACAGGCTTAACCGCCCAACGCCTCAGGCTTACCCATGCAGGACTCATCAAGAAAGGGTTCCAGGCTGATGCCGTACTGTTTGACCCCGAGACCATCACCGACCGGGGCACATACCAGTCTCCAGAGCACTTTCCGTCAGGAATAGCCAGAGTCATAGTCAATGGTAAAACGGTGATCAAGAATGGTATCCATACAGGAGCAAAGCCTGGCCGATTTGACTTTCCACACTGACAGGCTCATTTCATGCGGCGATGCAGATGTTGTCTGATAGAACACACGCAATACCACACACTTGCAGGATAGGGTTTCTGACAACTTTTCAGCCCTTCCCCTTAAAATTTCTAGGAATATTTGAGAACGGGGCGAAGGATTTGTCGGGTGAAAACAAAAGAGGATCTCAACTTCAAAGTTTTGATAAACAATTGGCAATAAACTCAATATAGTGTATTACACATCATTCACCCTTGGGAGGCTGTCCGAGAGAATACGTGGCGTAGCAAGGAATCGGCTGGTCGAGGACAGATTTTCGTAAGTTTGAGGGTGAATAGCGCTGGCATTTTGGGTGTCAATAATGCGTGATACAACACTAAGACACTTGAATTTGATCAAGGAAATCACGCTTAACAGAGGAAAACTGCTGTGAATATTTTACATATATCCGACCTCCATTTTGGAACACGCCATTGGGATGGTAATGATAAAATGTTGCTGGAGAAAATCAACTCATATCCTGCTGATCTGGTTATTAATACGGGAGACAATACCTCCGATGGACTGGAA
>JAJRQC010000079.1 GCA_024280455.1 Deltaproteobacteria bacterium
ATTACAGCCAGGTCAACTGCGTATTTTCCGCATTTCATCATGAAATTTGACTGATATTTCATGATAATGATGGCACAACGTGGTTCTGAAAAGCTTTTTTTTGTGAAAAATATCTTCTGGGACACGCACGTAATGCTCCCGATTCCCATACATCCGCCTGCGGTTATGGGTTTCCAGTCTGATTCCATCCGTATCCCTATCACGGTACCGCCGATTCAGCGCAAGCTGACCGTCAGCTCCCTTGGTGACCCGTTCGAACGTGAGGCGGACGATGTAGCTGACGAGGTGATGCGGATGGCTGAGCCAGCTTCCATTGACTCGTCGCCCTCCGCAATCCAGTGTGAATACGCGGAATGCGAAGACGAGGTGAGGACACCGAACCAAACTAAGCGTGCACCATCGGCAAACACTGAAGCAGCGCTGGATGCGGGAGCAGTTGTGCGCGTGACCGAGCGGGGCGGCGCACCGCTGCCGAGCTGGGTGCGTTCCTATTTCGAGCCGCGGTTTGGGCACGACTTCAGCTGTGTTCGCGTGCACGCTGACGACGAGGCGGCAAATGCAGCGCGAGCAGTGCGGGCACGGGCATACACCATTGGGCGGGAGATCGTGTTTGGAGCTGGTGAATATGCGCCCGCAACCATGGAAGGTAAGCGGTTGCTCGCGCACGAACTCGCGTACGTCGTTCAACAGCGACACCTGTTGCATGCAGGGATCGTTATGCGTCAACCGGCGGCAGCACCGCAAGCGCACGTTCGGACAGCAACAGTGAAAGAGGCTGCGGAGTTCCTCGAAGACATGACGAGGTTCCTCGGCGTGTCTTCGCCGTTCAGGCGGGAGCGCTCCAGGGCGGGGATCCGGACGGAACGCGGCTGCGCACTGCGCTCTTGGGCGTCATCACCAAGATCCGGCAGATTGCGCCGATCGCGCTCGGTATCTCGGGTAGAATGCCCGCGCCGACTCACGACAACGAGCGCCGTCTCAACGCCGAGCTCGTCGTCGAGCTGATCGAAGCCGACCCGTTCACGTCGACCGGCATGCTCGGTACGCCTGCCTTTGGGGCCACGGAGACGGCCGCGGGGGCGAGCCACGAAGTGTTCATCGAAGCCTACCTCGACGATTTGGTCCGTACGCTACCTGGCCAGACGCTCGCGGCGGCGCAACGCGACCAAATTCTGGCACGGATTAGTGCCGGCTTGCGGCGAGCCTTCCTCACCGTCGCGGCAGACGCAGCCGGGACGCTCGATGTCCGCGGGATCTCCAACCCGAGGATCGTCGGCAAGTACCGCCGCGTGACCGAGTTACTATCAGCAGGCATGTCAGTGCGGCCTCCGCAGCGGAGCATCATCACAACCTCGCTGCCGGCGTACGTCTTGCCGAATCCGGTGCCGAACGTGGCCGCGCAACTTCAGGCTAACCTAAACATCGGCGCGGTCGATGTGAGCCGTGTGCCGTCCAACGAACAGCCCTCCGTACGCTTTGGCGTTCTACAGGCGGCGAACATGATCTTTCCGGCCGGCTCCACTGCTCAACGGCGCAACGCATCGTGGCCTGTTGTGTTCCAGGTACGACGTGGCGCTAACGTCGTCCGGGTCCGCTACGACCTGATCTTCGACGCCACCTCGAACGTACGAGTTGAGCGACTCGGTGAGGCGGGGCCGCGGCAGGTAGCACCGGCATTCGCTCAACTCGGCGTCGCCGCCAAGAAGGCGCAGCTGATCGCTGACTTCGCGCTCGCCGGTGTGGATGACCGGCCGGCGGTGCCGGGGAGGGCAGCGGCGGCATGGACGGCGACCGAGCTCGACCAGGTGAAGGCGGCGTACGATCTGATCCCGGCCCGTGACCGTTCCGCGCTTAGCGGCGTCACCATTGTGCGAGATCATCAGGGACCGCCAGCGGCCGTCGCCGGACAGGTTCTAGCCGGCTTCGCTCACACCGGTGCCTCCGCCGCGCATGACGCACCGGGACCGCCGGCTCACGGTTCGCCGCACATCCATTATTATAACGCGGCGTTCGCGCAGAACCGGCTCGCCACGGTCGGCGCGCCCGGCAGCACCGGCCCGGGGGGCGATTGGACCATTGCGCACGAGGTCGGCCACATGCGGATCTTCCGTGCGATCCGCCAGGCAAACGCGGCGGTCGCCGCTGCGAACGCGCAGGTCGTTGCTGCAAACATAGGTCTTCCCGCGCTCAACGCCATACTACCGCAGGCTCAACACCAACTTCGCCAGGCGTACGGCCAGGCACGAAACGTCGCGAATGTCGCGATTCAGACTTTGAACGCCGCAGTCGTCGCAACCCCGCCAGCCACGGCCGCGCAAAGAGCACCACTGCTGCAAGCCGCGCGGGCGGCCGTCGCTGCGCGCAACCAAGCACGCGCGAACCTCGCTGCGGCGGGCGTGCCGGCGGCGATGGTGCAGGCGGCAACGGACCTCGATTTGGCCATGGACGTGCTCCTGGCCGCAACCCAGAGCATTGGCGTTGCCCAGGATCAGATCCCGACCTTCATCGCCCTGGCCGGGACATTCGGTTTTACGCCTTTCACTGACTACGCGCGCCGCGGGGGCAATGACGAGTTCTTCGCCGAAACGTACGCCCTCTACCTCACCGATCCGAACCGGCTGAGTGCGATGAATCGGCGCATCTTCCTCTGGTTCGAGGCTGGAATGCCGATGAATCCGGGCTGGAGACCTCAGCCATGAGCGGCAGCTTCCTTTTGACCTCACCGAACGCGATCGGACTGCCAGCATCCGAGCGCGGCCACACGCCGGCGCCAGCCACGAGCGCCGTGGTCGACGAGCGGTGGCCGCAGATCGAGCGTCTCTTGGCCGACGGACAGGCTGCGGAGGCAATCTCCTTGATGGAGGCGCTCGCGGTGGAAATGCGCCGGGCGACAGTCGGCGACGCACCCTTGTTCCGGGACGCGCTCACGCTGGCTCGGCGCGTCCTCTACGATGACCTCACTCAGGTCGGTCGGGCCGCCGAGTGCGAGGAGCCAGCGCGCGCCGCCCTCGACCGTTGCGCGGTTTGGGACCAGGAGCTTCGACTGTACCTTGAGGAGCTGATCTCATCGTGACAGGGAGACACCGCTTCACCGACGATGCCCACACAAGTCAGCGAGTTGAGGCGTGGCGTAGGGCCAAGTCAACTGGCTGTATCAACAATTAGATAACGTGAAAAATACCCGGTTTTCGCCATTAGAAGCCTCTTTTTACCGCCAAAAAGAGCCATCTAAGGAGGAACAGGTCAGGTTGCTATGCTAAGGAGGAACAGGTCAGGTTGCTATGCCAAGAACGAACAGATAGTACATACCCGGTTGCCCTGGCATATTACCCACGGGTGTCATAAGCTGGAATTTCTCCTCAAAATGATACGCAATGATTGACGGCAGGGCTTTGTGGGACTTTTTTGCAATCAGCGATCAAGAGCATTTCCGTCAGGAACACAGATCTTGGGTTAATACTGAACTGAAAGCCGACGCTAAGAAAAGGAACAGCCTTTGGAGAGAATCTCTTGCCGTCGGAAGCGAAAGTTTTGTTGAAAGAATACTGCAACAACTTGGTGTGCGAGCAAAGAGTCGCTCGGTAGTCTCGGAAAAGGAAGGTAACGCTCTGAAAGAAACCAAGCCCCTTATAACGTCCTTTTTGAAGGTGAAAAGGATGCTCTAAGGCTGACAGCTATTTTTTTGACATAAATAACGATATTTCAATTCGGTAGCTTGGTCCGACCTGGAGGTTGGTTAGTCCCTCTCCTATTGTTGCCAGCTTGCCTGGTCATCACAATAATCGTCAGATGGTGCAGCGGCGCTGCTCTGGGATGCCGTTGCCAGGGTCAGGATTAAAAATAAAATGATTCGGTTCATTTTTCAAACTCAGCATATTTAAAGCTGCTCGGAATTCGCGCCTGGACACGCAATAATGCCAACCATGGATTCACAATGAAGGTCACTGGACGTGAGGGGATCTGTTGTTTTCAATAAATCCTCACTGTTTTGATTCGTCGATTAATTGTGTTCGCGTCGCATGGTACTTGGAGACTTCGACAAGAGTCTCTAACCGGACAACCCGTTTATCAACGTCAACGACATGAGATTGCAATTTATTTATATCCTGATTTAAACGTTTGGTTTCGTCGGTGAGTTTCAAAACGTCAATTAACAGCTCCTTCCATCCAGCCATTATCTTTCTCCTTCCAGTGCAGCTAATGTCACCTTCAGGCGGTTTCGTGTCTCCTGGGTGTCCTTGATCGCTTCTTTAACTCTTGCAGATACCAAATCGAACAATTCAGATTCATTCATCTCTATTGGCACGTCAGGGTTGAATGCGTCGATGGCCATACGTACAACTTCGGCAGCGGAAGTTTTTTGTTTATCTGCAAGAAGTTTGAGTTTTTTAATCTGGCGTGGAGCTATCAGGTATTGTTTTCGGACCAAATTTTCAGTGGCTTGCATGTGTCTACCTCATAAGAAATTGTTTGCATATCCTTTTTAATTCAATATACACATACACAAGACCATACACAAGTGTTGTTTGCGTATCCTTAACTTAATTTTGGCTTTTGACTTCTTGGTTTTCCTTTTTCGATACTCCCATGATGATGGACTCGGAAAAAGTCAAAACGAACTTGATATAATGCGGAAAAACAATAAGTTGCAATCTTTCCGCCGTCGGTGCCGATTCTTTTACGACACCGACATGGTGGAACGGCCTTTTTTCTCTCCAAAAAACTTGTATTGATGTCTCAATCGTTTTTTCAGCACTCCCTGGAAACCCTTCATCAGGTCATGCTCAGAGGTATATCTATGCCGTAATTTGGGCTGCCCCTTGGTGCCGATCCGTCCCCAATGACGGATCAAGATGTAACCAAACAAATCCCGAGCGGCAACCAGATGATAAAATGCAGCTCGATTTTGTTCTGGAATCCGGCACTCCAGGTATGCGGTCTTTAAACAAATCATCGGAAACGCCACCGATTATCGGTCTACTTTTTCTTCGTTTCTTGGTTTCTTTTTACACGCTGTTTCTTCTTTTTTCTGTTTATTGGTTTTGCTTATTTGGTGCAATTATCGAACTACTGTTTGAAGGTTATTGAAGGATTACCAACTTTTTTTGTATTATTTTTTACCTATATATTTGTATAGCAGATATGAAATTTAAAATTATATCGTTTCTCGTAAGGCTCTGATGAGCTTCCCGCCGGATGCTTTGCTGCCCAATACGATCAAGGCCCGGATCGCTGCTGTCTCGCTGATGTGCCGGTGGCTTTCCTGGTTCATAACCGCTGTGACTTTCTTCAGGCGGGCGATATCGTCGGGATACAGACGATACGCTTTTAATGTGGCTTTCTTGCCGGTTTTGACCAGATTAAGTTTTTCATTGTTTTCGGTAGATTCAGCCGCCTCAGCCAACTTGGACTTTCCTGTTATTTTGGACATTTCTTTATTATTTCCCTGGTAAGTTTCTTGAAATCTTCTGCTCCGTATGACCGAGGCTCGAAAATCATCACTGGCTCGTTGTTCATCTGAGCCTGATTGATGGCTTCATTCCTGCGGATCACGGTTGTAAGCAGATTTTTTTTAAAAGGGGCCAGTTGTTCTTCGACAAATGCATTAGACAGCTTGGTTCGGGCATCACGACTATTTCGCAGTATCCAGTATGCAAAATCGTCCTCCTCTTTTACTTCTTTGATGGACTGAAACAGATCGGCAATACCATCCAGGGAGTAACGCCCATAAGTGGTCGGGATCAAGATTACATCCGAAGTGTAGATGGCGTTAACTGTGAGCACGTTTACAGCCGGCGGACAGTCGATGATGATGAAGTCAAAATCCTTTTCGATCCTTTTCAAATGATTATAGAGAAGCTTTTCTCTATGAATTTTGGTTGTGATCTGTTCAGCGGTTATGGCCAGATGAATATTGGAGGGAATAATAAAAAGATTTTCAACCGGTTGTTCATCTTCACCCGCCACTGCCTGACGTACCACGTCACCGGTCTTGAACGATTTATTCGAGAGCAGTTCATTTATCGTATTATTTCTCGGAATATCCCGGCAAAAGATAACCGAGCTGTGGGCCTGTGGGTCCATGTCGACAATGAGGGTTTTCTTGCCGGACACAGACAGGCAATAGGCCATATTTGTGGTTACCGTCGACTTCCCGACACTGCCTTTCTGGTTAAGAATAGTTAATTTCATGCTGTTTTCCTTGTATAACGTTTTTATTATATATCAATATACTATTAATGATATCTATTCAATAGAATCTTGTAATCAGAAGCAGGGTAGTTGACGGCATTGCCCGGTTCTGAAATATTAATCCCGAAGGAATGTTTTCACCTGACAGGCAAGAAAAGACTGTCAGGTAAAAATGACAGTAGGTGGTCTGCTGATTTTTATTTGCCCTGTACGGGACAAATAGGGCTTGTTATTTTGTATCCGTATGATATTCTATGCTTAATCCTCTTAACGGTACGCCCTATTTTGTTACCACTGATAACAAATTGACCCATTTCAAGGAACTTTATGAATAAGTCAGAAATGATAACAGCCCTGGCGGAGAAGCAACATCTATCAAGCCAAGCAGCAGCATCCATTGTTAATGCTATCCTTCATTCAATGAGCGAAGCATTAGCAACCGGGGATCACTGTCCATTAAATTTGCGGGCGCCGGTTATCTGCTCTATCTTGCCTGGTCCATGTGGCGTGAAACAGGGGCTTTGAAATTTGAATCTCCCGCTCATAAAAGGGGATTCCGGCAGATCGCAACAAGAGGTTTCCTTATCAACATTCTTAACCCCAAACTCTCCATATTTTTCCTGGCCTTTCTGCCGCTTTTTGTCTCCGGCAGCGCTGCTTCACCAATTTTTCAGATGATACTGCTTGCAATGGTCTTTATGACTATGACCTTGCTGATCTTTATTCTGTATGGCATATCGGCGAATGGCGTTCGTCGATATGTTGGCCATTCTCCACGGACAATACAGTGGGTGCGACGGTCGTTTGCAACTATCTTTGCCCTGCTTGGTGTCAGGCTCGCGTTGACCGACCAATGAACGGCGTGGCAGGTCAAGTCGATGTGGCCTGTATTTCCAAATCCACTTGCCGGAGAGAAGAATGAAGAAGGACGAAACCTTTAAATGGGACGATAAAAAATTTGTTGAGTTCTATGCCGATTCAGCAGATATTATAATTCTTGAAAGACAACGATTAATCAGGCTGTTACTGGAAATTGTCTACTTTCACTTCCCCTCCCTTGTCAGCTTGAATATCCTGGATTTAGGTTGCGGGGACGGTATCATAAGCAGATATGTTTACGATAGATCACCAGACAATTCTTTTTTCCTCGTTGACGCCTCTGAGGAGATACTCAAAAAAGCAAAGATAAATTTATCCGGCGCAAGCGCAACATACAGGCACTGTACATTCCAGGATTTTATTGCATCAAAGAACGAGTACAATAAATACAACCTTGTCTTCTCGGCGAACGCTGTTCATCATTTAGATCTTATTGAAAAAGCAGAGCTTTTTTCCAAAATTTATAAAGAGTTACAACTCGGCGGCCTCTTTTTAAATATCGATCCTGTTCATCCAGATTCAGCCTACAGCGAAGAGATACAATTTGAAATCTGGCGAAACTGGATGAATGAAGCTCTGGAAAGCAATGGTCATAAAGTTGATGTCGGAAAATATGATGCCATTCCGATTATGTACAAAAACAACCTTGAAAATAAGCCGAGTTCCCTGTGGAATCAACTGGAAATGCTGGAAAAATGCGGATTCAGGGATGTCGATTGTTTTTATAAGTACAGTATCTTCTCACTGTTCGGCGGCACAAAATAATTTATATTTTCTATGGGTTGCGCCACAGTGTGCGATAAAATCTTGCACAAAATAATTGCGAGTAATATAATATGAGTTATACCGTTAAGATTAAACGTCAGGCCAGGCGTAAGCTTAAAAGTCTGGGTAAAAGAGATCGGTTACGCATCACTGACGCAATAAGTTCCCTTGGGATTGATCCTGACGATGCAACGCTTGATATAAAACAATTGACGGGTTCCAACTTGTGGCGATTACGTGTTGGTGGTTGGCGTATACTCTACGATCGACAGGATTATATGAAAATAATCAAGATTGAGAAAATTAAACCACGGGGAGACGCATACAAATGAATTTGCAAACCATAAATGATATCAACGGTAATGCCGAATATGTCCTCCTTCCTGTACAGGTTTTCGATGCACTGAAAGAACAAATTGAAGATGAATTGGCAGGTCTTGAAGCATGGGCGGAGCAAGAAGAAGATTATGTTGACTTTAACCCTGCTGACTATGTCGACAATCCCGTAGCCTTGGCCAGGCTGCAAGCACAGATTAAACAGGTTGACCTTGCCCGACATATGCAAGTTACACAATCATATATTTCCAAACTGGAGCATGCTGATCATGTTTCAGATGAAGCCCTGCAAAAGATTTCCGCTGCATTGCTGGAAATGAGGAAAGGGTAACACCCTGTTCCGGGGAAATGCTCAACAACTATCATTGATAAAGAAAATGGGGAGAGGCCCTAATTTTTCACAGCATTTTCTCACTGTTCGGCGGTACAAAATAGTTTTATATTTTCTATGGGTTGCGCCATCGTGGAAACTTTGGTTAATTCGTTATGGTCGATGTCATTGAATTAGAAACAGACCGCCTCAAAATGAGGCAATGGAAAAAAGATGACCGGTCGTTATTTGCCGCATTAAATGCGGACCCGGCTGTGATGGAATATTTTCCTGCCATTCTTGACAAGACTGAAAGCAATGCCATGGCGAAGAAAATTCAGCACCTTATCTCCAGGCGTGGTTGGGGATTCTGGGCTGTGGAAGAAAAAAACAGCCATGCCTTTATCGGCTTTGTCGGCTTGCATGTGCCAACTGCCGAACTGCCGTGTTCACCTTGTGTTGAAATCGGCTGGAGGCTGATGCGGGAATTCTGGGGGAAAGGTTTTGCGACTGAAGCCGCTACTGCAGCCCTGCAGGTGGCTTTCGAACAGTTGGTTATTGACGAAGTCTTCGCCTTTTCCCCGGTAGGTAATACAAGGTCAAGGGCGGTTATGGAACGTTTACACATGGAGAATACTCAGCAGAATTTTGAGCATCCGGCCATTTCGAAAGGACACCGGTTGTGCGAACACGTCCTGTACATGGTGTCCAGGGAGAGTTGGAATGATTGGCGCAAATGAACAATGAGGATTGAATCTGACCACTATCCGAAGCCTTTCCATCTTCATTGTTGATTGTGGGGAAAATGGGTGAATTTTACAGATTTCTATTCCCGGGCTGATCAGACAACAATTATCTGATCGCGAGGAGTAGCCCAAAACATGTCAGCGCAACTCCGGAAAACTTTTCAATTCGAAAGAGCCACCTGCCCAGATGGTTTTTGATCCTGCGATGACCGATCAGCAGGGCAATGCCCATATCCCAGGTCAGAACAACGCCGACCATCCAAAATCCGTATAAAGAACGTATTGTAAAGCTTGTTCGTGGAGAGACCATTGCGGTAAACAAAGAAAGATAAAAGATAGCATTTTTAGGATTGAGAATGCCGGACATCAATCCTACTATAAATTGTCTTTTCAGGTTCTGAACATGCATTATCCCGACAGCCTCTCCCAAATCCAGGGGACGCATGGGGGCGCACAGCAGTAAAATTCCAATGTAGACAAGATAAGCGCTTCCCCCGTATTGCAGAAACAGCATGAGTGCTTTCATTTGTTTTACTGCCTCAAGTCCGGCAACTGCGAGAATAAGGTACACTCCATTGGCAGCCGCAATACCTGCACAGACCGCAAAGGCATAACGGAGTTTCAGGCGCAGGGTTGTCTGCATGATAAGAAAAAAATCCGGGCCGGGACTGAGCAAGGCCATGAAATGAGCAGAGGCGATAAATAAGAATTCCATATGAACCCTTTCCTGTTTGCGTGAAAAAGACAAAAGGATACCATCGCTGTGTTTGATTTGCCTGGGCATGCAGTCAAATGCCGTTAAATAATGAACAGTTTGTTTTTAATCGAGAATTCAGCGATGCTATCTCTTCCTTCAAGAGATACTGGAAAGGAAATATAGAGCTGGTGGGAAGGAAAAGATTGTACAAAATTGAGCAGAAAATGAGATAGTGATGTTGTGGTCAGGTAAAATTTTCCTGATATGCTTTTGGTGTTACCGCGGTCATTGCCTTGAAATGACGGTGGAGATGACTCTGATCGAAAAATCCGCACTCCAGGGCAACAACGGATGGTTCATGGCCTGCCCGCAACAGTTTTTTGGCAAGATCTATGCGGCAGTTAAGGCGAAAGGCATGAGGCGTGATACCTGTCCCGGCCTTGAATTGCCTGAGAAGAGTATAGGGGTTGATCCGATGTGTTGCCGCAAACTGTTCCAGGGGAAGGGGGCGAGACAGGTCACTGCCGAGCTGTTGCTTCAGGCGTGCAATCTGCAGAGTCGAACCTGAAAAAGGAATGTCCGGTTCACAGGTGCGTAGAAAAATGCTTCGAACCAGCTCGGTAAGTCGCGACTCCCTGTCGGGCAGTTCATTGTTTTTCACCAACAACCCCATGGTTTCAATGTATTGGTGGTAAATCAGTTCATTCTCCAGTGCTATTTCCTTTGCCGGAACAAAGTTTTTATTCTGCCATATCGATTTTTGCACCTGGAGGCACCAGCTGACGTCAAGATACAGTATGTAGTAGTTCCTTTTTTTCCGGTCAACCGGATTGCAGGAATGCAGCGTATCCGGGTTTATCAGGGCAAGTGTTCCCGGTACGAGTCGGGCTTCCTGTCCTGCAGCCTGATACATCACTTCACCGCAATCGACAGCACCGATACTGAAGGTCCGATGCATATGGAGTTTATAATGCCGACCGCTGTTGGTTGACCGCCGTCCTTCGGCAAAGATCGGGCCGGGAAGCCTGAAAAACTGTTCGTTGTTGATCATGGCGAAACCTATCTCCAGGCAGTACGCACTGACTGCAGCAGGGTACGGACCCGGGGATCATCCCGTCGGGTTCGTAAGGTGACAAAGGAAAGGGGCAGGCTGTAGCTTTCTTTTTCCCACACAACCATCTCTCCTTTTTGTTCCGCCTTTCTTGCATCCTGCTCCAGCATGAAGTTCAGGCCCACACCTGCTTTTATCAAAGCCGTAATTGCCGATTCCTGGTCAGCGCTCATGATGATTTCCGGCGTCAGGCCCAGGTTATGAAATTCCTTTTCGAGAATTTGACAATATGGGCATCCCAGAGAATTGCCGATCCAGGGCAGGGCAGCGATATCGTGTTTGCCGGCCGTCAGGATTTTGTCTTTCAGGGCGACCGGCCCTACGATACGCAGTTGCATGGTGGCAAGATGGAGCAGGGAAAATTGTGTTTCCATGCAGTCGCCGTAAATAAAGCCGCCGTCAAGTTCGTGGCTGGCAAGCAGCTTCAGGATATTACCGGACATTGTCTGGCTGAGTTTAATGCCGAACTCCGGCGCTTCCTCATGAATGTTTTCACAGATCGTGTTGACACGAAGTAACTCCGGATCAGTATTCAAGCCGACTCTGATATCACGAGATGAGGTTGTTTCCTTGGTGATTTTTTGCGGAACAGATTGATGTACGAGTTCGAGAGCAAGATTGCCAAGCTGTTGAATTCCCCACTCCAGTTCACGTGTAAACGGGAAACCACAGCTTATCCGGATATAATTACTGTACTGGTCCGTACCGGAGCAGAGCGCTCCCGGGAAAATAGAGATATTCTCTTTTCCGGCCCGGCTCCAGAGCTTGAGGCTGTCGATTCCCGGAGGAAGCTCCACCCAGAGTGTATACCCTCCTTTTGGAGTGGAAATTTTGGTCCCTGTTGGGAAAAAGCGACTGATTGCAAGAGCTGTGTCTGTTGTCTGCTTTTTTAAGGCATTTCGCATTTTCCGTAAATGCCTGTCATAAGCACCGGTTGCAAGAAAGTCGGCAATGACCAGCTGGTTGAGCTGGGACGTGGCAATGGAAACATTGAATTTGAGTCGTTTCACCTTCTCGCGAAATACCCCCGGCAGCACCCAGCCCACTCGAAGATCAGGCACCAGGGTCTTGGAAAACGACGAGCAGTATAAAACCATCCCCCGTCTGTCATAGGACTTCAGCGGTGCGGGCTGTACATCCCCGAAATAGAGCTCCCCGTAAATGTCATCTTCAATGATCGGCACCCCCTGGTCGTTCATCATCTCCACAAGTTTCTCTTTATTTTTATCACTCATTAAACACCCCAACGGGTTGTGGAAGTTGGGATTGAAAAGAGCGGCCCGCACATCATGCTCGTCAAGAATTGTCTGAATCCTGTCCGGATCAATGCCATGGCGGGAATCAACCGGTACTTCCAGAATCCGCATGTTCAGATCCTCAATCAACTGCAGGTAGCAAAGAAATGTCGGCGACTCGACCAGGATGATATCTCCCGGCTTAGCGACTGTCCGTAGACAGAGATCGATTGCCTGCATGCAGCCACTGGTGATAATGATTTCTTCTCCGCTGTCGTGCATGGAATCATCGAAGCTGCGTTTTGCAATCTGTCTCTGGAGTTCCGGTTCACCTGTTGGGTGGCCGTAACCAAGCCGCTTTCCATTCTGGTATTGCGAGGAGACGGTGCGGATACTTGCAGCAAGTTGTTTGTGCGGGAGCAGTTCGGATGAAGGAATGGCAGCGCCAAAAGGTAATAATGCAGAATTGCTGATGGTCTGCTGGTGCATGGCGGCAAGCGCGTTAATGGCGACCTTGTGCGGTTTGACGGGGCTCTTGCCTCTGGATGGTGTCGGGAGGATATCATGCAACAGTGGTCTTGCGTAAAAACCGGATTTTTCACGCACTTCAACCATACCACGATTCTCCAGCTCAATGTAGGCCTGGTAAACAGTGGAAATGGAGCGCCCGGTATGTGCATGGAGTTTTCTTAAAGACGGCAGTTTCTCTCCAGCCCGGTACCTGCCGGAGACAATATCTTTTTCAAGTGTGTTGGCCAGTTTAATGTACTGATATTCAGTTGCCATCGGTTTGCCCGTCCTGATCTGTTATGGTAATTTTCCTGATATTCTGCATCTGTTACTCTTTAACAGTTTTGCTATTCTAGAGCAAAGGGAAAGGAGGGGAAGCAGAAGTGAAGATGCAACATATTGAGACTATAATACAATCATTGATAAGTTTCTGTGTCGGGATTGTGATTCCAGTTGATACCAGTACGGATGGGGATCGAGCAGAAAATGAATTTATGCATGACAGTTTTACTGCGGATCGCATTGAGGGCGTGTGTAAGGTTATCTTCTGTTGGGCGGCAGCTGTCTGTATCGGTCTGCTTATCTCAAAACTTCACTGATACATTTTCTGTTTCTATTTTGAAAACAGGTACAGAAGAGGGATGAGCATGGATTCATTCTGTGATGGTGACATTGTGCAGGCCCAACCCATAGCTGTTGATGTTGAGCCCAAAGGACAAAAACAATACCAGGCAGATGCTCTTCGAATACTTGAGGGGTTGCCAACCAGGGGCTCTGCGTGTAAACGGCTCCAAATCCGATGCGGTTGCACTCCCTGTCTACATCCCGAGATTATGGCCATTCGGGAAAGGGATATAACGGACTTCAGAAGTACGCCGGATTTTGATCTTATTTATTTTACCTTTGCCATGGGCCAACAACCTGGACCTGAGATGGTGGAACGCTTCCAATATTGCAGGATGCTGCTTAAGCCTGGAGGGTTGCTGGTGTTGCTGCTCCCTGATAATAAGAGGCTTGCCGACAGGAAGCGCCCCCGGCAGCATTTTTTTCCTGCATTCATGTCGACAATCAGCATCAGTGGGAGAATAAGTTTTCCGGTTGCTCTCCTGCAGAGCTCTGGGCTGGTCAAGGTACATCGAAAAGATATCGCAAGGTACGGTGTGATTGTCACCGGCAGTCGTCCGGTTTCTTATAACAGGCGATGAGAGCATGGAAAGGCATGCTTGTTTGAATGAGAAAAATGGTAGGGGTTGTACAAGTTACACTCTGTTCCTTTATTGTCGAAAAGTGAACTCGCTGAGATTTTTCATGATTCCTTTTCAGAGATTCATGGAAGGGTAGAGTACCGTGAAACTTGAAACGCTGCTGAAGAATAATGATCCCGTTAAAAATCCAACGGACTTTTTGCCTCTTTCAGGGTAACGCTTTTCACGGTATGGGTATACATCATGGTCGTTCGCACATCACTATGGCCGAGCAGTTCCTGGATGGTACGGATATCATAATTTGCCTGCAGCAGGTGGCTGGCGAAACTGTGCCGAAACGTATGCGAAGTCACCCGCTTGGGAATCTTTGCTTTTTTTACGGCCGTGCGGAGTGCTTTCTGCAGCGCTGAATCATGGATATGAAACCGCCTTCGTTCCTTACTTTCTGGAATAACAGTTAACCCCTTTGCCGGGAAAAACCATTGCCAGGTGAGTTCCCTGGCTGCATTTATATATTTTTTTTCAAGTCGTCCAGGGAGAAAAACGCCGGCATACCCCGCCCGGCAATCCCGTTCATGCTGCTCGACGATCCGGTTGAGCTGTGCCTGCAGTGCATCCATAAGCGCATCCGCAATCGGCACGGTCCTGTCTTTCTTTCCTTTGCCGTCATGGATCGTGAGTATTTTCATATCAAAATTAAAATTATGGACCCGGAGTGTAAGGCATTCTGAAATACTGAGGCCGCTGCCATACATTAAACTGATAATCAACCGGTAGGGATGATTGAGCAGAGCAGTGACTTAGTCAATCTCGGGTGTAATCCCATTTTGCCGAAAGCGATAATAATTCCTATGTCGTGGTTGGTTTATGACAAAATGCTATAGCGTTGACCACGAAATGAGCCATCATAGTTGTCGATATACACACCTTCAGATGGTCGATTGAAGTGGTAAAATGTATACGAGTTAGTGCCTGTCCCTGTAGGCCTAACTGCTTGATTTTTTGAGACGAAATCGCCTTTTTGGGGTGACATTTTTAGCGATTCGTGGTAAGGGTAAATCAGGTAACCCACCAAGATTACAAGATTAACCACTTTCCGGAGTCGCA
>JAJRQC010000080.1 GCA_024280455.1 Deltaproteobacteria bacterium
AGGCGGTGAAGTTCTGCAAAACTTCACCGCCCCAAACACTGGATCTGTAAAGATCCTCTAAAAAAGTTTACTGATGATAATCTTTGTTCCCGTTCTTCTCAAGAATATTTTTGAGCAGGGGCGCAATTTCCCTTGGAACCCTCCCTCATGCTGTCCCAAGTGTGACCACTATAAAGTATGGAGCCATGGATTTGTTCAACGGCACTTTGATGGTTTCGATACATTTCTGCTACTAAAATGTTACCGTTGTCCTCACTGTGGGTGTGTTTTAACTCTCCGCCCAGACACGCACTTCTCTCGCTTCCAGGCATCTCAAGAAACCATTCGTTCCTCAATTGAGGAGCGTGTAAAATCCGGCCGATGGCCTCCTTCCACTCTATCACCTTCGCGGCAAAGACATTGGATGAAAAATCTGAAACTCAAACAAAAGCCGTCCTTTCCGACCTGTGGGAACATGGTATTTTGGCGGCATATGATCATTTGATTTCCATTGGCCAGACCCCTGTCAGCAGTTCCATATAATTCAAAATCATTTCTTGTAGTTCCGTACTCCAGTGAAGGCTGCCGTTGAGCTTCTTCTTGAATGAATTAGGCTCCGGAAAATTCAAAAAAGGAGGCTTGGAATGACGGAAAAAGAAAAACAGGAAGTGGCTGCATTCAGATTCAGCATTATTCACGAGTTTGTGAATGGAGCTAAACCGGAATTTGGTGAGCAGGAAAAACTGCTCCAGGAAAAGTGTGATAAAAAATGGGACATCCCATGTTCCGACAGAACCAGTATCGGCCGCAGCACGATATTACGCTGGATCTCCTTATACAGGGAACGTGGAGGAGACATTGCAGCTCTTTTTCCGAAGGATCGCGAGGATAAAGGGAAAGCCCGGGTGTATGACAAGGATACGTGCTTAGGCTTGATTCAGTTACGCAAGGAATTACCGAAACTGCCGGTGCGTATCATTCGGGACAAAGCAAAAAAACGTGGCATTCTGCCTGCAGATGCACCTGCAGACTTATCCACCCTGTATCGGTTCCTGAATGCACAGGGGCTAATGGGAAAAGAACCCTCACCAGCGGTTGACAGACGGAAATTTGAAGCAGAATACCCAAATGACCTCTGGCAAAGCGATGTAATGCATGGGCCCAAATTACAGGTTGGTGCAGAGCGCGCCAGGAAGGTCTACCTGATTGCCTGTATCGATGATCACACCAGGTTAATCACCCACGGGGAATTCTATGTTTCTGAATCACTGGGGCACCCGAATTTCGGGGCATCATGGGAGACACTGGCCATGGAGACGATCATTGCCGCCTTCCCGGACTGGGAACCTTTTTTCTACCGGACAGCTGCCGGCACCGAACTGGACCTGGTCCTGATTCGAGGTAACCGAAAACTGGCCTTTGAATTCAAGGCATCCACCACACCGCATGTAACAAAAGGATTCTGGAACGGACTTAGAGACCTGGATATTGAACAGGCATGGATTATTGCCCCAATCGACGAAGAGTACCCGCTGCGCGACAATATAACAGTCTGCCCGTTATCAGAACTCTCCAAAATCACGCCGGAACCTCTCCACAGTCAGCCTTAGGCATCGGAACAACCTGGATCCCCGATAACTACCTCGGGGATGACGATACTTCCCACGCCGTCATTCCCGAGGTCTGTTGGACGGGAGGTAAGCGAGCCCGAAGTCTTCGTTTCACTCCGCTATCTTCGAGACTCCGATCCAGTCTATAATGATTAAACCCGGAATCTATCATGGATGCCCGTCCCCGACAACAGCTCTCGGGGACGACTACCTCGGGCATGACGAAAATAGACCGGCACCCTGCCCACAATTCTCCCAACCCGTTATACCCGCAGTCTCCCCATTCCGTCATTCCCGTGGTCTTTTGGACGGGAATCCGTTATGCCCGTCATCCCGCAGTCTGTCCCGGGCATTGACAACAAAACAACTCACCACTATGTCCATATTCTCCAGCAAACCGGGCTGGCCCGGATGCTGTACTCCGGTCAACGGGGTGAAATTACGCAGAAATCCGAAAAGGTCTTTCTCGCCAATACCACATTTTACATGCGCTCCGTGACGGATTGGGACAGCAGGAATACCCTTAAACTGCAACAGAAACTCACAACAAAAGGCTTGCTTTGTTACAAAAAAATGCTATATATGCCTTGCTTCGTGACAACCTGACCGGCCGGTTCAATACACTCTTGCCAGGATCTCAATGCGATTTTCAAGAACCATATTGAACGATCTCCATAAATGGGCAGAACGACCGTCCCGTAAACCTTTGATCTTGCGGGGTGCGCGACAGGTCGGCAAAACAGTCGCCGGTAAAATGTTTGGGCGGTGTTTTGATACTTTTATTTATATTAATCTGGACAAGGCAAAAGAACGGATTGTTTTCCAGCGCGGGCTGGATGTACGGGATGTGTACCAGGCATTACTCTTACGTGACGGGATATCTCCTACCGGCGGTAAAATTTTTCTTTTTCTGGATGAAATCCAGGAATGCCCGGAATCCGTTAAATTATTGAGGTATTTTTACGAAGAACTTCCGGAAGTTTATGTGATGGCCGCAGGGTCCCTGCTGGAAATTGCCCTGGAAAAAGAACAGATCAGTTTTCCGGTTGGCCGGGTTGAACATCGTTTCATGTATCCCCTGTCCTTTATTGAATTTTTATACGCCATTGGTGAAGAACAGGTCGTCGCGGCATTGGAGACGATCCCATTTCCTGAATTTGCATATGATGTTGTAAAAGGGTACTTTGAACGCTACATACTCATTGGCGGCATGCCTGAAGTGGTCGCAACCTACCGAAAAACGGAAAACCTCACGACATTGCCGGAAATATATGACAGCCTGCTGACTTCATATATTGATGATGCTGAGAAATATGCCAGAAACAGGACCATGTCCAGGGTTCTGCGCCACTGTATTGAAACAGTACCACTATTGGCCGGGCAACGCGTCACCTTTGAGGGTTTTGGAAAATCAAATTATCGTTCCCGCGAGGTAGGCGAAGCCCTCCGCACCCTGCAACAGGCCATGCTTATCTATCTGCTTTATCCCTCGACCTCAACGGAAATTCCTCTCCTGCCTGATCTAAAAAAAAACCACGCTTGCAATTTCTGGATACAGGACTGTTGAATCATGCGGCAGGGCTGCAGGCACAACATTTTCTCTATGACGATCTCCACTCTTTTTTCAAAGGGCGACTGGCAGAACACATTGTCGGCCAGGAGTTACTGGCTGTACAACTTACGAGGAAACCACGTCTCTGTTTTTGGGTGCGGGAAAAATCACAATCACAGGCAGAGGTTGATTTTATTATTCAATATCTGGAAAAGATTATTCCGGTTGAAGTAAAATCAGGCCCAACCGGCAGATTACGTTCACTACATCAGTTTATGGATCGTTGTCCACACGATATCGCGATCCGGCTTTACGCAGGCCCCCTGGAAGTACAACAAACAAAGACTCTTGGTGGAAAAAAATTCACCTTGTTGAATCTGCCATGTTTCCTTGCTGCCATGCTTCCCCAATATCTTAAATGGCTGGATCAGTGAAGTTCCCCCTGGCACCCTCCCCAAAACGTTCATTTCCGCAGGTGCCCTACTCCATCATCACGCAGTCTGCCCAACCCGTCATTCCCGCGGTCTGTTGGGCGGGAATCCAGCAAGGAGACTTTACTTCAAACTGGATCCCCGACAACTACACTCGGAGATGACAACTATTTCGTCATTTCCGTAGCCTGTCGGTCGAGAATCCAAATGTCATATTTCAACGCATCCTCCCTTTCTTTTCCAACAGCCTATGGTATAGTTATTTTACAAAAAGCCTATAAAACAATCCATTACCATGGCCGACCACGATCACAGTTACAAACACCTTTTCAGTCATCCGGAACTCGTCCGTGATCTGCTCCTGGGTTTTATCAAGGAGAAATGGGTTGAAAAATTGGATCTCAACACGCTGGAAAAGGTTAACGGCAATTATATCAGCGATGACCTCAGAGAAAGAGAGGACGATATTATATGGAGGGTCAGGCTTGGGGAAAGTTGGATTTACGTCTACCTGTTGATTGAATTTCAATCAACTGATGAACGATACATGGCCCTGCGCCTGCTGACCTATGTCGGACTGCTTTATCAAGATCTGCAAAAAAGCAGACAACTTCTGCCAAACGGCAAATTACCACCGGTCCTGCCGGTGGTTCTATATAATGGCAGTAAAAAATGGAAAGCACCTTTAACCATCAAAAAACTCATCCAGAATGTGGGCGGCGGATTAGTTAGTGTCTGTCCAAAAACAGCCTTTTTCGGCCGAAGCAACTCGATATTAATTCTCAGATAGTAACCACTCTGCAAAGGATTCTTCTTCATCAGGCCGCAACCCCAAGATTTTTCTTTCACGGTGCGTTTTTTTCG
>JAJRQC010000081.1 GCA_024280455.1 Deltaproteobacteria bacterium
GAAGTCTCCGCTTCGCTGCGCTTATCTGATTCGTCGGCCTGCTCGAAGTCTACGCTTATCTAAACGAATATGGAGCACCGAAGTCTGCGCTTATCCGAAGTCTGCGCTTATCTGGTAAACGCTTACAAGTATGGGTTTATCCGAAAATCGCCCACGAAGTGATACCGCATCAGGCTATTTTCATCCTTGGTTGTGGCTGTGACGTTAAAAATCCTGGTCCAGCCATGCTGGTTTATCCAAAAATCGCCCGCGAAGTGATGTCGTATCAGGCTATTTTCATCGTTCGTTGTGGCGAGACCTGTAAAATCTTGGTCCAGCCATGCTGGTTTATCAATCTTAGTTGCTATTTGGTGAACGGTTACAAGTAGTACAACTTGATTGTACTTAGTGCTCGCGTAAAAACAAAATTCCGGGAAAGGATTAAAAAGAAGGCGCATGCCGGTTGCTCTATTCCCGGGAAATTGATAGTCAAAGGACAATAATAAAAAAGGAGTCCGTCCAGGATGAAACTTTCCGGGAGGACTCCTTTTTTACAGAGAACAGAGGCAGAGAGTTCTCTGCCCCGCTTCAGGTCTTACAACAACCGTTCTTTATTCCGGCTCATCATGACACAGTGAACAATCCTGGCTGATGGTCTCGCCCTCTTTGTTCTCATGTTCATCATCATGGCAGCGCCAGCAGCCATAGCCCTCATCGGCATACTGATGGCCAAGATGCTGTTTATAGGTTCCCCATTGAACATTCAGTTTAGGCCAGACATTGCCCAAAAATCTTGTCAGGAGATATTCTCCGGCCTTCTTGATATCAGCCTCATATTTGGCGGCCTGGGCGGGGTCACGTTTCTTCTGCAGTTCCAGAAGATTATTCACCAGCTTATCTTTAGCGTCGTCCTGCGATGCATACTCCATGTTAATAGCAGTCAAGGAGTCTTCCCTGATTCCCTTGATCTCCGGATTGATCTTCTTGCTGAGCAGGCCAAAATCAACCACATCTTCCGGCATATCCATGATATGGGTCGGCCGGTTATGACAGTCAATGCAGTCCATTGTCCGCCATTTAGGCTCATATCCATCTTCGACTTCAACATCGGACTTGACAAATTCATCCGTCGAGCCATCCGGGCGTTTTACCTGAACCCGGGCAATACTGGTCCTTTTCTCGTTCGCTGCCAGATATTTCACCTCAACATCCTTACTGACGTGCCAGTGGATGCCTTCAAAACTTCCGGTACTCGGATTATGGCCGCCGATATGCAGTGAAACAGCCGTTTTCTCAGGGTTGATCTGATCATCATTGCTGAACCTGACAAATTGTTTGACCTTTTTACCATAAAACTTCTCAGGCCAGTGGCAGGCCTCGCAGGTATCACGCGCCGGTCGGAGCGCCTCCACCGGAGAAGGAATGGGGCGGCTGAAACTGTTTGTTGCAACGGCATACACCTGGCGCAGACCGGAAAGCTTGGCCCGGACAAACCACTGCGCACCAGGGCCGATGTGACACTCAACACAGGAAACCCGGCCATGAGGTGAACGTTGATAGGCAGTATGCTCGGGTGCCATGACATTATGGCAGACCATACCGCAGAAATAGGGCGAATCGGTAAAGTGGTAGCCTTCATATCCGACAACCCCGAGAATAACCATGTTGATAACCGTCAGAATAACAAAACCGATGAGAAATAAACGGTGTTTCGGGTTACTCAGGTTGAGCTGCAGGTGATCTCTCGTAACCCCGGTTCTGTGCCACTGCCTGCGTCGCAGATATGCAGCCACCGGAATAAGCAGCAGGCCAAAGACCATACAACCGGGCAGAATCATGTAGATAAAAATACCTACATAGGGATTGTGAAAAAAACCAAGTAGTTCAGCGGCCATTCCGATGAGCATCAGGGTGATGCTCACGGTAGTCATGACAATGGCAAAAACGCCTAAAGGCGTCCGCCAGATACCTCGTATGATGTGGCCCCAGGCACCTTTTTCGGCCTGGGGGTCCTGCTGATTTTCGTTATTGTTGTTTTCTGTTGCCATACATCTCTCCTTTTTTGTCAATTACCCCTTGTAAAGATTTTATAATTTCGGGTTGCGTCTCATCATCTGCCAGTATTACATGGCATAAATTGCAGTCACTGCTGATAATTCTACCAGTCTTAACCTCCTGCAATTTGCCGTGACATCGAAAACAACCCGTGTCATTCTGGTGGCCAAGATTATTTTTATATGTTCCCCAGGTTACATGCATATCCGGAAACACATTTTCTTCATATGCCTGCACTACTCCCTGTATTGCCCGCTCAAACAAACTTGGATTATTTTGAATTAATTCTGGATAGTTTTTCCGGTACCAGCTCTGCAATGCCCTTGAAATCTCAACCCGGGCGGTTTCACTGGAAGGGTACTCTTTTTGAATAACGGCAAGGGCCTGTCGTTTGATGAATGGAAGATACGAGGGAATAATATTGGCTGAAAGCTTTTTGTCAATGGCCTCTTCGGCAGAAAGAAAAATGTGCGTCGGCCGATTATGACAATCAACACAGTCCATCAGATGCAGCTTGCCCGCGTCGGCATCACTGTACGGCAAGGGCAATGCTTTGGTTCCATCGGGTATCCTGGTGTAAACGACATCTTTTTTACCTTCTTCCCGCTGGCGGACTTCGGTAATGATATCCAGGTCATGATCTGCAGCCCGGTAAAAGACCTGCTGGGCCTCGGAGACATGCCAGTGGATACCATGGGCCTGTTTACCCTGAACGTCGCCGGCCCCGACTTTCATTAAAATAGCCGTCTTAACCCGGGTATTTTTCTCATCCGGTAGAAAGCGTTCTTTAGTATACAGCCTGGAACCGTGAAATTTTTCCGGAAGATGACACTGTTCACAGGTCTTTCGTCCTGGCCTGAGTGCATCTATCGGAGGCAGAATCGGCCTGGGATAGGAGTCGGTCGCCACGGCAAATAACTGCTTGATGCCGGTAAACCGTGAACGTTCGGCCCAGTCGGCATCTTTACCGAGATGACACTCGACACAGGACACCCGGGAATGGGGCGAATTCTTGAAGGCGGTATATTGCGGTTTCATGACAGTATGACAAAACTGCCCGCAGAACTGTGATGAACTGGTGTATTGATAACTGGAATAGGAGGCCACGCCGACAACAAAAACAAAGAACAGGGTAATGGCCACCGTAAAATAGAGATGCCTTCGGATTCTGGTGTATCGACCGGGCCGGGTAAACTGTTCCTGGAGATACTCTACGGTATATGTTCCAATCTCCTCCTTGCTGCGAAAAAACAAACTTCCCAGAACCAGAAAGACAATGCCCAGCACCAGCAAGGGAACCATAACAACATAGAGCAGAAAACCAAAATAGGGGTTTTCAATCAGGCCCAAAGAATCAAAGCTGACCGATATCAGAAGTACGGGCAACAGGATGCTGACAATAATAGCCCCGAACATGGTCACTTTACTTTTTGCAACAATGCCGATAATTCGTTTATACATCTCTACTGAAAACATCGGATTCTCATTTTTTCACTCTTGGTCATAATATCATGGAGCATGCTGTTAATATCCCGTAAAACCATGGTGGAAACCTGTTTTTCAATGAACCGGGCAGCTACCTGAGGACGAATCAAGGGGGTCGTCTTTGGCCTGTCCCTTTTTCCGTGCACAACGATAAACGATGTCTATTTCTTCTTTATCCAGGGTTTCATTGACCAGCAGGGCTTCAGCCAGATTGACAAGAAAATCCTTCTCTTTTTTCAAAACCTCAATGGCCTTGGCGTACGACTGTTCTATTACCTCTTTTACCTGCCTGTCAATGTCCCGGGCCGTTTCATCACTGAACGAGTTAAAATGCATCTGTTCACCGAGAAACCCTCCATCACTCTGGGTATACGATACATGGCCCAGTGTATCGCTCATTCCCCACCTGCAGACCATCTTGGTCACAATCCGTCCGGCCTGCTCGAAGTCATCCTCAGCAAAGGTGGTTTGCTGATCAAGCAAAAGATCCTCCGCCGCCCGGCCCCCGAGCAGAGTGGTTATCTTACTGTACAGATAGACCTTTGAATAGGCATGTCGATCATCCAGGGCCAACTGCTGCGTATGCCCCAGCGCTCGGCCCCGGGGGATAATACTTACCTTGTGCACAGGATCGGTTTCGGGCAGCAGGTTGGCCAAAACCGCATGACCGGCCTCATGATAGGCAATGGTTTTCTTATCCTCGGAATTTATGACCATGCCCTTACGCTCGAGCCCCATCATGATCCGATCTTTCGCCACCTCAAAGTCACTGTTATCGACAATTTTTTTATTCTGACGGGCGGCATAGATTGCCGCCTCATTGACCAGGGACGCCAGTTCGGCACCGGTAAATCCGGGAGTGGATCTGGCAATGGTCTCGAGCTCAACATCGGAAGCCAATGGAACCTTCCTCGCAAACACGTTTAAAATTTCCAGACGTCCCTTGATATCCGGCGGCAGGATATTGATCTGCCGGTCGAACCTGCCGGGCCGCAGAAGAGCGGGATCAAGGATATCGGGTCGATTTGTTGCAGCCAGCACAATAACCGTTTCATCGGAGCTGAACCCATCCATCTCAACGAGCAGGGCATTCAAGGTCTGTCCCCGTTCATCCTGCCCGCCGGCGGTGCTGCCGGATGCTCTGTGTCCACCGACGGCATCGATTTCATCAATAAAAACAATACATGGTGCGTTCTTTTTTGCCTCTGCAAACAGTTCTCGAACCCGGGAGGCACCGACCCCGACAAACATCTCCACAAAATCCGAACCACTGATCGAGTAAAAGGGAACCCCGGCCTCTCCGGCTACCGCTCGCGCAAGCAGGGTTTTACCCGTTCCCGGTGGCCCCTGAAACAGGATCCCTTTGGGAGTAATAGCACCAAGTTTGCTGTACTTTTTTGGTTTTTGCAGGAAATCAATGATTTCCAGGAGATCTTCCTTTACCTCGGGAATACCGGCTACGTCCCGAAAAGTAATGCCCTGACCATGTTTGTTTATTTTAACGGCCTTGTCCTTGCCGAAATCCTTTTCATCTTCCTCCCCTCCCTGCTTCTTCATTATGGAATACCAGGCCAGCAGGATAAAGAGTATAGGCAGAGTGATGTACAGGAGATTCCACAGGGGCGACTCCTTGTCCGGTTTGCCCATCACTCTCACATTTTCTTTGAGCAACAGTGGGAGCAAACTTGGGATGTCGGGAGCATAAGTTGATGCTTTCCGACCAAAGGTGTCATGCAGGGTTACAATATTTCCACAGATGTGTACCTCTTCTATCTCTTTATTCTGCAGGCTTTCCAGAAAATCATTATAACAGATTTCCGGGACACGCTTTTCCGTCATGGTAACCAGATATATACCGCCGCCCAAAACGGACAGGATAACCAGGGCAAAGACGGTACGCACAAAAATGATCACAATGAGTATCTACGGAAATTGGAATTAATCATAAGAGTCTGCTCTTCGGCCCCAAGGAGGTATTGGAGCCTGAAGGGTCCTACTACAGAGCGACACAATACTGTTCACGGCAGCCTTCTTACGCATTGGATTCACTCTACGCCTTGCTGCACGTTCTATTTATAAAAAGTTTAAATTCCAGTCGGCTGGATGATTTTTACTACAAGCCCATTACCGCGGAACACCATCCCTTGACCAGGGCTACAGGACCGCCACTGGCAATCATCCCGCCGACAAGACAGGCCGCGACCCACAGCGCGACAAGTATACCCGCTATATTCAGGGCACGAACCGCTCCTCTGGATACTTCGGCCTGTACCTGGGCCGAAGTGTTCATTTTTCTTCCGGCCCTGATTTTTGTTTTGACACCTTCATTTACAGAAGTCTGCATCATATCCTCCTCTGAACTGCTACAAAAACCTTACACGCACCTCTCTCTTGCCTCTTGTGGATTGCTAATTTCGTGCCACCTGCTAGAAGTCCGGAAGAACAGCATGAAGAGTATATTAAGATGGAATAGTTTTGTCACAATGACATGGCCGTTTGTCATTGTGACAAACGGCCATCAGGTATAGATAAAGCCCGTCTGCATTTTCAGCATTCGGGCTCTTCCTGCCGGCAGGCATGTGTGAATTGTGTCTTGGGGAGAGTTGGAGAAATTCGCCGGTCTGTCTACATACCGGTTACGGCGCTGAACCATGCCTTGACAAGGGCAACAGGTCCGCCGGCTGCAACCATGCCGCCAACCAGACTTGCAAAGGCCCACAGTCCGATAACTGCCCCAACCGTATTTATGGAGATAATCGCTCCTCTGGAAATCTCAGCCTGGGTATCGACGGAAGTTTTTGTATTGGCTCTGCTTTTGGCGATGTCTTTTGTCGTTGTATTCATGATGTACCTCCTGGCTATGAATTCGGAACGTGTCGATTCTGTTTCAGTCTGTTCTCTTTTTACTTGAGTTACTTTTTATATAGCGATTACCGTGCCAATTAAAAAAACTCAATAATATCAAGGAAAACTACTAAGACAGACCAAAGACGATTGTCAAATTGACACACTCCTCTGCCAGGATGACAAAAAAACGTAAGTGATCACAGGCACCCTGTCTTTACACTGTGGCGACTGCTGGCATAGCGGACTATAGCGAACAGTCACGACAGCACAAACCCAGGGCACCTAAGCCCACTTACAAAATTTTGGCTAATGAAAACGAGCAATTAACACTCATGTGGCGAGTTACAAAAAAAGTAACTATTCAGGAGCACCTCATCTTCACTCATTTCGGCCTCCTCGAATAGCACAAGTATGCTTCAAAGCCCTAAATAAGTAAATATGAGGCACTCCTGAACAGTTACATCCCCGGGTAAAGCCAAGTTTTTTACGTCTACCTGAATA
>JAJRQC010000006.1 GCA_024280455.1 Deltaproteobacteria bacterium
ACGGTTCTGTGAGGGGCTTGAGACCATCGGAGTCGGCAAGTTTAAGAGCGTTGAACGTAGTAGCCGCGTGCGGCGGGGCGTCAATAAAATCGGCTCTCAAGAACTTGTTGAACAATGATGGAATCGGTCTACTCGACCATTCTACATTGGTTATTGGGTTGCGGGCAAAGCCGGCGTTGGTTGTTTTCTGCAGGAGCCTGGCTCTCCGGGCGAAAGACAGTATTCTGTGACGCCTGCTGCCTTGGATCGCCTACAAGGATTGGCCTCCGGTAGAAGCAGTTGTAATCTGAAATCGTGAGCATACATGTTGCTGCAAGACTTTTTATATCGAGCTGTACATAGAACACCGGACAAGGATGCCCTGATTTACGGGGAGAACCATATCTCCTATGCGCAGCTGGCCTCTGCTGCCGGGTCAATAGCCTCCTGGATTGATTCTTTCGGGTTGGAACCCGGTTTTCGTGGCGCTCTGCTGACCGACGATCCCTTTGAATACATCAGTTGTTATTTCGGTATACTCATGGCCGGCGGTGTGGTGGTGGGGCTCAACACCCAGACATCACTGAAGGCACTCTCGTATACCATCAATGACTGTGAAGCCGCTGTTCTCTGCGCGCATAAAAAGTTCAGCCGTCTCCTGCAAACTTCATTACCGTCATTGCAATCCGTTGTCGCTGTTGCCGTCTCAGGTAGAGAAAAGACATTCCCGGAGACTGAAGTCTCCTGTTCCAATCTGACAAGCCTGCTGGTCATGGAACCGCAGAGGCCTGAAGAAAATATTCCATTCAGAACTTCGTGTGATCTGGCGCAGATAATTTATACGTCCGGTACCACCGGTAACCCCAAGGGTGTGATGCTGCGCCATGCCGCTCTTGCTGTCAACACAAAGGCAATTATCAAATACCTGGGGTTGACGGAAGATGATCGAGTCATGGCCGTCTTGCCTTTTTTTTATTCCTACGGTAATTCGATCCTGCTGACCCACATTGCTGTCGGCGGTACCCTTGTAATAAATCAGAGTTTCATGTACCCCAATGTCATCCTGCAGCAGATGGTTGATCATCGGGTTACCGGTTTTTCCGGAGTACCGTCCACCTATTCCATCCTGCTCAACCGGTCTGCTCTCAGTACCTTCAGGTTTTCTGAACTCCGGTACCTGACCCAGGCCGGAGCTGCTATGTCTCCTGCTCTTGCTAAGAAATTGCAGGCGGTTTTTCCCGGTACGGAAATATACATTATGTATGGTCAGACAGAAGCCTCGGCAAGATTGTCGTATCTTGCTCCGGCAGACCTTATGGAACGGGAAGGTTCAATCGGCAAGGCCATTCCTGGCGTAACGCTGACCTTACGGGATAAGGACGGCAAAGAGGTACCGATCGGGCAAACCGGTGAAATCGTTGCCCGGGGAGAAAATATTATGGTCGGATACTGGCAGCAGCCTGCCGAGTCGGCTAAGGTCCTTAGCCGGGAAGGATTATGGACCGGTGATCTTGCCCGACGGGATGAGGATGGTTTTCTCTATATTGTCAGCCGAAAGAGTGATATTATTAAAAGTGGTTCCCACAGGATCGGACCTAAAGAAATTGAAGATACCCTGGCGGAGCATCCTGCAGTCCATGAAACAGCAGTTGTTGGGGTTTTCGATGAAATTCTTGACGAGCGCATTCTTGCTTGTGTTGTACTTGTGGATGGCTGTGAATGTCATGAAAAGGATTTGATCAAACATTGCCGGAAGGAGCTTCCCGCCTATAAGGTTCCCCAGGAAATCCGGTTCTTCTGTGAATTACCGAAGACTGCTACCGGTAAAATTAAAAAGAACGAGCTGAAAACCTGATATTTTTCTTGATCAGCCATGAGCCATGAGCCATCAACCACGAGCCAAAACAGCTATGAGCCAACAACTGTGCATCCAATGTATCCTGCCCGATACCTTCCCCGGCATCAGTTTTAACGATGAAGGAGTCTGCAACCATTGTCAACGCTACCGGGGCCGGGACGCCTCCGAAAAGCAGATGGCCAAGTATGAACAAAAGTTTGTCAATATTTTGCAGGAAAAGAGAAACAGCGCCACCTATGATGTGCTGGTCGCCTACAGCGGCGGCAAGGATTCCACCTACACCCTGGATGTTCTGGTAAACCGCTACAAGCTGCGGGTGCTGGCGCTCACCTTTGACAATACCTTTATTTCGCCCCGGGCTGAGGAAAATATCCGCAATGTCTGCGGAGCGCTCGGTGCGGATTTGCTGATTGTCCGCCCCAACCCCACCATGCTGCGCCGTATTTTTGCAGCAGCAGCCGACCGTGAACTCTATTCGGCCAAGACCCTGGAACGGGCATCGACCATATGCACATCGTGTATAGGAATAATAAAAAATATGATCCTGCGAACGGCCATAGAAAAGAAAATTCCCTTTGTCGGTTTCGGCTGGTCGCCGGGGCAGGCCCCGGTGCAGTCCTCAGTGATGAAAACCAACGCCCGCCTGATGCAGTCGACCCAGCAAACCATTTATAAGCCGTTGCATGCAATTGCCGGAGATGCCATCAATCCCTACTTTGTCACCCTGGAACAGTTTGAGCATCCGGAGAAGTTTCCCTGGAACGTGCATCCTCTCGCCTTCCTACCCTATGATGAAGAAAAAATCATAGAACGGATTAAACAGTATGGCTGGGAAAAACCCGATGACACCGATCCCAACTCCTCCAACTGTCTGCTCAACGCCTATGCCAACCAGATTCATCGTCAGCGCTATCAATTTCATCCTTATGTCTGGGAAATAGCCAACATGGTTCGAGAGGGCGTGATGAGCCGCGAGGAAGGGTTGGAGAAGATCGAACCGCCGGAGATTCCGGACATGGTTGACTATTCCAAGAGAATACTGGATAAGTATTAGCTGATGGCTGATAGCTCATAGCTTAAACGCCATGAAAAAATATTTTTTTTTGAAGGTCTGGATGTATGACAACGAGCCGTAGTGTTTGCCGAACAGGTTATTCGGCAGAGTGAAAAGGGGA
The DNA here is from genome assembly GCA_024280455.1 of Deltaproteobacteria bacterium. Classification (GTDB taxonomy): domain Bacteria; phylum Desulfobacterota; class Desulfobulbia; order Desulfobulbales; family Desulfobulbaceae; genus DRLX01. Next base: position 3,013 of record JAJRQC010000006.1, read on the forward strand.
GCATTCCCATTGTGTCGCTAAGACGGAGGTGGTTGTCGTCGGCACATTTTTTTGGTGGGCGGTGCCCACCCTACAGCCTGCAATGTATCGTCTTGTAGACTTCTGAGTTGTTCCGTCAAGGCCAATTTAGATAAATTTTAACAAAGGGAAACCTGATTGACAGCCTGCATGTATCATTTTGTAGGGTGGGCACTGCCCACCAATGCAACTGTAATAATAGGGAAAATGCTAACAAAGCTTGCTCAAAGTATCAGGAATAGCTGATGGCTGATAGCTCATAGCCTAAATGCCAAGAGCCAGGAACCAGGAACTACGAGCCACAAACCATGAGCTACGAGCCACGAGCCACAAGCCAGGAACCAAAAACCACAAATCAACTCCCATCGTTTTTGCATCGATTTTTCTGGGAATATGATCCAGAGGTACTTGATCTCCATAAACATGCCGATGTTATCATGGCAAGGATTATGGAGCGAGGAACCTGGCAGGCGATGCTTTGGTTGAGAACAGTGTATCCCCCCGAAGTTATGGCGAGGTTTTTATCTGTTAAGGGGTGGAAAGTTCTTCCTCCCAGGGAGGTGAACTACTGGGCACTACTCAGTGGTTTGCCTGAGGATATAAAAAAACAGTTAGTACGGAAGGCTGCTCAGAGAGACGGGATATGGGGCGAGCGAAGTGCATGTTGATATTCTAAACAGAGCCCAGGTGGAAATCCTACCGGCAATGGCACTAGCGCTGGCAGGAACTGACCTCTATCTTGCAGGTGGGACAGCTCTGGCTCTTCAGGTCGGGCATCGACCTTCAATAGATTTCGACTGGTTTGGGGCACGAATCGGAGACCAGGAAGTGTTGTTGCGCAGACTACGGGCCGTCGGGCTTGATTTTACGATACTGACCAGCTCGTTTGAAACTCTATATGTGGAGATTGAAACAGTTCAGGTCAGTTTTATCGGTTATAACTATCCACTTATCCGCCCCCTTTGTCATTGGGATGAATATGATATGCATATGGCAAGCCTTGATGACATTGCCTGCATGAAGCTTTCAGCTGTCACGAACCGAGGATTACGCAAGGATTTCATAGATCTTCATTATCTGATAACTAATTTTAAATCTTTGGAAAGCTACCTGACCTTGTTTCAGGGGAAATATAAACAACAGGATATTGGTCATGTTATACGGAGCCTGGTTTTTTTTGAGGACGCTGACCAAGAGCCTGAAATAAAGATGTTTAAAGGTATAAGTTGGTTGGAGTTGAAAAAAGATTTCGCATCCTGGGTGAAAGCCCTGAACCAATAGTTCTATTTTGCCACATTTTCTTTTTCGTCATCCCCGCATGCTTTTGGCGGGGATCCAGGACGTTTCCAGTTCACTGGATCCCCGTCCCCGACAACAGAACTCGAGGATGACGACTACCTTCGGGGATGACGGAATCGAAGACTTTTTACGAGATCTTTTTAATTAATGTGACAAAGTAGAAAGAACCAACAAAAGTCATTGATCAGCCATCAGCCATCAGGCAAACACCATGAACCAAGCACCAACCAACTACCTCACCGTTGACGTGGAAGACTACTTCCAGGTCGCGGCCTTTGAAGATGTCATTCCAGCCGACAGCTGGGAACAGTATGAGTGCAGGGTTTCTTCCAATACCGGCTCCATACTTGAACTTTTTGCTGCCTGCAAGGTTAAGGCAACATTTTTTATTGTCGGCTGGATAGCTGAACGCTACCCGGATCTGGTGCTGGAGATTGATCGGCAAGGCCACGAGATCGGCTGTCACAGCTACCACCATCAAAAAATTTATGATTTGACCCCTGAACAGTTCAGGGAAGATACCCGGCGGGCAAAAGAGGTTCTGGAACAGATACTCGACAAGCCAGTGCACGGGTATCGGGCGCCCAGTTATTCCATCACAAAAAAATCGCTCTGGGCTCTGGATATTCTGGCTGAACTCGGGTTTCGGTATGATTCATCCATCTTTCCGGTCTATCACGATAATTATGGTATTCCGGATGCCCCGCGATTTGCCTATCGTCTTGAAAAACAGGGCATGATGGAATATCCTATTTCAACAGTACAGTTTCCCGGCATAAATCTGCCCATTGCCGGAGGCGGGTATTTTCGTCTCTTTCCATACTGGTTTACCCGTATGGCCCTGCGTCGGATTAACCGGAAGGAACAACAGCCGTTTATATTTTACCTGCACCCCTGGGAAGTTGATCCCGGGCAACCGCGGGTTGACGGGGCAGGGGTCAAGTCACGATTTCGCCATTACCTGAACCTGGATAAAACCAGGAATCGTCTTGAGCGCCTGTTGCAGGATTTCAGCTTTGGACCGATTGCCGGTTGAATGCGGCGACTGTTATCAGCCACTTTTTTTGTCCGTCATCCCCGAGTGGTTACGCTGTATGTAACGACGGTGCTGTTGTCGGGGATCCAGTGAGCTGGAAACGCACTGACTCGAAGTCTGCGCTAGGGTGCATTCCCATTTTGTCGCAACATCATACTTCGGCCTTATTCTGTTAGTCAGGCATTCGAAATCTACGAGGTTTAACGTGCTTTGGATTGGTGGGCGATGCCCACCCTACCACAAAACAGCAAATTGCAGACTGTAGGGTGGGCATCGCCCACCAAAAAACAACGTGTATGGCAACATCTTAAACCTTTGCGACAAAATGGGAATGCACCCTTTGCGCTATCTCTCCCGCCCAACAGACTGCGGGAATGACAGAAAGTCAGTAGCAAGTAGAATAACGAAATAGAGCTGAGCTTCAGTGGTAATCAGAAAAACATATGAGTTTTCCAATTATTTGAAGAGTTGAAAACGTTTGAAACCGAGAGATGTTTTCCCTGAATTCAGGGATGGCTGAGTTTCAGTGGTTTCTTATTCTGGATTGTTCCCTTGACTAGATATGGCGGAATTGATATTCTTAATTAAGTTAGCTGGTTAAATAGCCGATGAAGCCCGGGCGGAACACCTTGGTTCGTCTCAACTCCTTGCACGCCACAAGCCATCAGCCAAGAACCTCAATCCATGAAAATAAATTATATCAATGCGGTCAGTAAATGAACTGCAATGATTCTCTGCGATTACCGCAAGCATGAAAAAACGGGAGCATGATTTTTGAAGACAGAGAACATCATGAAAAAACTTCCCATCGGTATCCAGACATTCAGCAAGATTATTGAAGAGCAGTATACCTATGTCGACAAGACCGGCATAGCGATAGATCTGATTGAAAATGGAACATACTACTTTCTCTCCCGGCCACGCAGGTTTGGTAAAAGCCTGTTCATCTCCACCCTGCAGGCCCTTTTTGAAGGACGG
>JAJRQC010000082.1 GCA_024280455.1 Deltaproteobacteria bacterium
CTTAGGTTTGGGTCAGATTTGGATGAGGAGATTGAACAAAACCGCAGGCGTAGCAGGGCTACGTCGAGGATTTTGTGATTGAGCCTCATTCAAATACGACCCGAAGATAAGATGCAAGATGGCCATGTTATTTACTTACAGACCCTTAGTAAGATATGGACCGGTCTCTCCTGTTCAAGAGGAACGACACCGACAAAAAGGAAGCGCCGGTGGACGCCGGGACAAACGGCCATCATCGCTTTCCAGAGGTCGCAAGTTCTTCAAGTATCGGTCCAAACAGTTCTTCATAGGCGGGAATGGACTTGCGGAGAATCACGTCAAAATATTTCAGATCTTTCTCACCGACCACCAGGTTGGCGCTGAGCGACATGGCCTCCAGGTCATAGAGTGAGTACAGGCTGGAGCCAATCAGGATATAAAAAATATACCGCCGCCGCTCCATGGGCATCTTGCGCATATACTGATGAAATGCGGAGTCGGCCAGGTTTCCCTCGAGCTCACTGTGGAGGGCAACACAGGAAAAACTGACAAATCGCATCCGCTCCATTGCCTCTTCAGCAGTATCAGCCATCACCACCTGATAGCCCACTGTTTTCATGGCCTCGACAATTTTTTCCCGTTGCGGAGTATCGGCAAACAGCACCAGGGCCATGGGGACATCTTCAACTTTTTCCTCCCCTTCAAATCGTCCGGTCTGCAGCCAGTCAAGATCAGGGGGCGCCGGCGGCTGCAGAGACCCATCGGCGACAGAGCTCTTTGTATTCGTCTTCCCATCCATCTTGATGGCTGCCTGGCAATGGGGGCATTTTATAGTCAGCTTTTTACCGGGAGCCAGTTTTTCCAGCGCCTGCAGTATCTTTGTCCGTTGGGCCTCACTGAACCGTAACGTTTGCCGGCACTGGGGACAGTTGGTTATCATGTATCTTCTCCTCAAAAAACTTCAACTACAGACCTCTTCTTACAGCATACCGCTGCCGTAAGGATCCTTTTTCTCTTCCTGCAGGTGCAGGCCGTCAATATTCGAAGTTCGCTCACCGCGAGCTGATTTAATGGTATCCAGACCCCGTTTGATTTCACTGCGATAGGAGGAGTAGGAAACCGCCGCCTCCTCCGTGATCAGCCCCTGCTCATAGAGCTCCAACAGGTGCTGATCAAAGGTCCGCATGTCATGGGCCGACCCGTCCCGAACCACGTTGTAAAATGTTTTCTCCTCGGTTTCACCGTTAATAATCAGATCTTTAACCCGCAGGCTGGTGCAGAGGATTTCCATCGCCGCCACCCGGCCGCCACCGATCCGTGGCAGCAGGCGCTGACTGACTATCCAACGGATGGTATCCACCAGTCGGTTTCTGATCTGCGGCTGTTCATCCTGTTCAAACATACCCAGAATACGGTTGATGGTCTGGCCGGTATCAATCGTATGCAGGGTAGAGAAAACCACATGCCCGGTCTCGGCAGCGGTGAGGGCAATCTCCAGGGTTTCACGGTCACGGATCTCGCCAACCAGGATAACCTTGGGCGCCTGCCTGAGTGCGGCCCGCAATCCTCCGGCAAAGGTATCGAAGTCATCGCCCATCTCCCGCTGGTTAAAGGTGGCCATCTTGTGGGGGTGGACATACTCGATGGGATCTTCCAGGGTGACCACATGCACTGCGCGCTCTTCATTAATCCGATTGAGAATGGCAGCCATGGAAGTAGTCTTGCCGGTACCAGTCGCGCCGGTAAACAGGACCAGACCGTTGACTTCCTTTGCCATTTTTTCAAACGCGGTCGGAAAGTCAAATCCATCAATAGAAGGAATCTTGGTTTCCAGCTTTCTCAACACCGTCGAATAATAGCCTTTCTGAGAAAAAATATTGACCCTGAAACGAACCCGGTCATCAAGGGAGTAGGAGAGGTCACAGGAACCCTTGTTGACCAGATCCCGTAACAAACGCCGGTTGCCGCCGATCAGGTTCAGAGCAAAGACCTCGGCCTGAAAGGGGGTCAACTCGGTGACCGGCGGCTGCACTTCAACCGGCACCAGCACACCGTCGCTTTCTACTTGCAACGACTTGCCCACAGTGATATTGAGATCAGAGACTCGCTCATGCTTTTTCAGCATGGCGGTGATCCAGTAGTTGATTTCCTGCTGTTTCATAGACTTTTTTAGGAACGGGTTAAGAAGTCCGGGTTGGGAGCTTCCAACCTCCAGCGGATCCCCGGACAAACAAACTACGGCCAGCCGCTTATAAAGCAACGTCTGCCCCTGATCGGCGCTTTCACTTCATCGGGATGGTTGTATATTTGCACAAATGTACTACTTAGGTAGTATCGCCAACCGGTGGATAAATACAAGAAAAAAATACCTGCCCTCCACGGAGACAGGGGAAAACCTTCAGAGTAGAGGATACAACCATGGCAACACCACTTCGCAGCGCAACAACAACCCAGGGCAGACGAATGGCAGGAGCCCGTGCCCTGTGGCGGGCAAACGGAATGACGGAAGAACAGATGGGCAGGCCGATAATCGCGGTGGTCAACTCTTTTACCCAGATGGTTCCCGGCCACGTTCATCTCCATGAAATCGGTCAGCAGGTCAAACAGGCCATTGAACAGCAGGGCTGTTTTGCGGCGGAATTCAACACTATCGCCATCGACGACGGTATTGCCATGGGCCATGACGGCATGCTCTACTCCCTGCCCTCGCGTGAGCTGATCGCCGATTCGGTGGAATACATGTGCAATGCCCACAAGATCGACGGGATGGTCTGCATCTCCAACTGTGACAAGATCACCCCCGGTATGCTGATTGCCGCCATGCGGCTGAATATCCCGGCAATCTTCGTTTCCGGCGGCCCCATGGAGGCAGGGATCATCAAGGGCAAGCCCTACGATCTGGTCGACGCCATGGTCATGGCCGGTGACAGTTCAGTCAGCGACGAGGAAGTTGCCGAGGTTGAACGCTCGGCCTGCCCAACCTGCGGCTCGTGCTCCGGTATGTTCACGGCCAACTCCATGAACTGCCTCAATGAAGCCCTTGGCCTGGCCCTGCCCGGCAACGGTACCCTGGTCGCCACCCATGCCGGCCGAATGAATCTGTTCATGCAGGCGGCAACACGAATTGTCGAGATGTGCACCGCCTGGTATGCAAATGATGACGCCTCGGTACTGCCGCGCTCCATCGCCTCCAGAGCAGCCTTTGAGAATGCCATGATCCTGGATATTGCCATGGGCGGCTCCACCAACACGGTTCTGCACCTCCTGGCCATTGCCCATGAGGCAGGGGTTGACTTCACCATGAATGATATAGACCGTCTTTCCCGTAAAATACCCAACCTGTGCAAGGTAGCACCTTCCTCCCATTACCATGTGGAAGATGTGAACAGGGCCGGTGGTATTATCGGTATTATGGGTGAAATGGACCGGGCCGGGCTCATCGACACCTCGGTCAGCCGGGCCGACGGTCTGACCCTGGCCCAGGCCCTTGACCGCTATGACATCATGCGCAAGACCGTTACCGAAGAGGCAGAGCAACTCTACCGCTGCGCTCCGGCCTCTACAGGGCGCAACCTGGTCATGGGCTCCCAGGAAACCTACTATCCGGAACTGGATCGGGATAGGCAGTCGGGTTGCATCCGGGAGCTGAAACACTGTTACAGCAAAGACGGCGGCCTGGCCGTCCTCTACGGTAATATTGCCGAAAACGGCTGCATCGTTAAAACAGCCGGAGTTGACCCATCCGTGCTTCATTTCAAGGGAACAGCAAAGGTATTTCACTCCCAGGAAGCGGCCTGCGAGGGTATTCTCGGCGGGGAAATCGTGGCCGGAGACGTGGTCTTTATTCTCTACGAGGGGCCAAAGGGCGGACCGGGCATGCAGGAAATGCTCTATCCGACATCCTACTTGAAATCCATTCATCTCGGGGTTGAATGTGCCCTGGTCACCGATGGCCGGTTTTCCGGCGGTACTTCGGGTTTATCCATCGGTCATGTCTCACCGGAAGCGGCCGGTGGTGGTGCAATCGGCCTGGTCGGAAACGGCGACCCGATCGATATAAACATCCCTGAGCGCAGTATAAACCTGGAGATCAGCAAAGAGGCGCTGGCCAAACGACGGCAGGAGGAAGAGGCTAAAGGAGGAAAGGCTTTTACCCCGGAACGGGACCGGTTTATTTCCCCAGCCCTGAAGGTCTACGCCTATTTTGCCGCCTCAGCCGACAAGGGTGCGGTGCGGATTGTTGAATAACTCCTGAATGCGTGAGCGTTCATCCGTGCCGTAGCTGAAGATGATGGACGCCGATAGCTGTACTCGGCTATGCTGCCAGCTTTCAGATGTGGTGCGGATGGGCGCCCCGAAGGGCGCGTCAGGGTGAATTGTGTTCGGCAAGTTGTCTGCTCGTTGGTGTTGATGTATATCCCCGGAACTGGGTCCAGGAACTGCTATTTATACAAGCTGTGATAGAAAAGTTTTTGCAGGAACAATAGCAGGGTGACGGAGCGAGAAGCAGTCTCCATCAACATAGTCTTGATCTATCGCTACTTGCAGGGCATGAGGTGCGCCTGTTTTTTCCTGAAACCTGGCCAGATGAGGATTTAACGTCGCTTTTCCTGATGACTTTACCTCCACCAGTAACCAGGGGGCCTTGTTACGTGTCAGGAGAAAATCAACTTCACGCTGTTCTTTATCTCTTATAAAATAAAGTTGATAATCGCCAAGACCGATATCTGTCCACCAGTGTGCTGCTTTTAAAAGGTGGCAGGCAATAAAGTTTTCATTTCTATTGCCTGTGTCCGGGATCAGGCTCCAATCCCAAAGGTATATCTTGGGTTGTTTACGGAGTGATTTGGGAATATTTGCAGACCAGGGACGAATCGAAAACGAAAAATAAAGTGATTCAAGGGAGAGAAGCCAACGTCGAATGGTATCAACACTCACATTGATGGAATTGGCAAATGTACTGTAATTGACAAGATTGCCGGCCTGATGTATGAGATTCTCTGCCAGAATCTCCACCCGATCAATATCCTGAATACGTGAGAGGTCGCGAAGATCTTCTCGAAGAAGCTGGTCTGTCCGTAGACGTCGCCAGCGGTTGTAAAACCGTCTGTTGGCAGCCAGAAACGGCTCGGGAAACCCACCAAAAACGAGAAGTGTCTCAAAGTCTTTGTCTGCAATTTTTCGGGCAGGGTGAATTTCATTTTCACGCAGGGTCTGATTGAGCAATTCAGCCACAGACAAGGGGTGCATACGATAGAGGAAGTAACGGCCCATCAGGCTGTCACCTCCGGACTTGAAAATATTCAAATGACCTGAGCCGGTGACGATGATCTGACATTTGTCGGCAAACAGGTCGAAAAAACCTTTGAGAAACAGTTTCCACTTAGGGTACTTATGTATTTCATCAAAAATTATTGCTTGAACACCGCCTGCCAAGGTATCAAATCCGCACTCTGAAGCCACCCTGTTTTCTCCAGCAAGTATTATACGTCGATGTTCCTGTACATCCCAGTTGAGATAGAGTGATTGTGCCGATTGGCTGACAACGGCTTTGGCAGTGGTGGTTTTGCCCACCTGCCTGGGGCCTGCAAGGAAGAGCATCTGTCTATGCTTCTTTGCATGTTCCAGGAGAATTTGTTCGTATATACGCTTCATTGCTCAATGATACTGTTAACAGGAAAAAACGCAAGACCATTATTGACATTGTCGTAAAACGGTCCGGACTGTTTTACGACAATGTCAATAATGGTCTTTTACCAGGAGTGGTTTTCCGGAGAAGATATCGGGTGCTTGTTAGAGATGGCGGAAAATGGACCCCGGACCGGGGGACGGATCAAGCTATCTATTTGAATGTTTAACATCTGTTAACTTGGCCCAACCCCGTTTTAGTATGTAAACAACCGTTAACAGCTACTCAGCAACAACCGGATTTTTCAAAATACCAATATTTTCGATCTCCACCTCGACTACATCCCCATGCTGGAGGGGGCCGACCCCGCTCAGGGTACCGGTGATGATGATATCACCGGGCTCAAGGGTGAAATTTCGGGAAATAAAACTGATGATCTGCGGAATATTGATGAAGTTCTGCACATTTACCGACTGACTCTCCTTGATGTGCTCAAGGTAGTTGAGCCCCAGGGCAACGATTTTACTGGGCGCAACCGTTACCTCCCGTCCATCAATCATCGGCAGGGTGACCACCATTGTTCTCCTCCTTTTTTCGTAAACAGAGGGCACTTATCAAGAATCCCTAATCCCTAATCCCTAATCCCTAATCCCTAATCCCTAATCCCTAATCCCTAAATTATAGCAGCTCGGCCACCCGCTTCATAGGACAAAAATCACCACACATGGTACAGACCTCTTTTTCAGACGGCTGTGAGGATTTCCGGTAGGCCCGGGCCTTTTCCGGGTCTATTGAGCACTCAAGCTGGGTCTCCCAGTCCATGCCCCCCCTTGCCTTACTCATGGTATAATCCAGGCTGTCGGCGCCGGGCAGGCCTTTAGCAAGGTCCCCGGCATGGGCAGCAATTCTTGAGGCCATGATCCCCTCTTTGACATCTTCAGCAGACGGCAGACGGAGATGTTCGGCCGGGGTGACATAGCAGAGAAAATCCGCCCCGTGCATGGCGGCAACCGCACCGCCGATGGCGGAAGTTATATGATCATAACCGGAACCGATATCGGTCACCAGGGGGCCCAAGACATAAAAGGGTGCATTGTGACAGAGTTTCTTCTGCAGTTTCATGTTCATTTCAACTTCATGCAGAGGGACATGTCCCGGCCCCTCAATCATAACCTGAACGTTGCGTTCCCAGGCCTTTTTGGTCAACTCGCCCAAGGTAATCAACTCCTGAATCTGAGGCGCATCGGTTGAGTCCTTGATCGCACCGGGCCTGAGTCCGTCACCAAGACTGATACAGACATCCGTTGCCTCACAGATATCGAGCAACCGGTCAAAATGTTCATAAAACGGATTCTCATTGCCGGTTTTCACCATCCATTCAAAGAGAATAGCCCCGCCCCTGCTGACAATGCCGCACAACCGTTTATTGGCCTTGAGGCTATCGACACATTTTCGGGTAAATCCGGCGTGCAGGGTGACAAAATCAATGCCGTTCCCGGCATGGATTTCCACGGTCTCAAACCAGTCGTCAACGGTGATATCCTTGACTGCCTTGCCTGTCCGGGTCAAGGTGTCATAAATGGGAACCGTACCGATCATGACCGGTATTTCCTTCACCAACCGTTTACGAAACCCTGCGGTGTCCCCGGAAACACTCAAATCCATGATCGCATCGGCCTTGTACTCAACCGCCATGTGGGCCTTGTTCATTTCCGCATCAAAAGAACAGACATCTTTGGAGACCCCGAGATTGACGTTGATCTTGGTTTTCAGGCCGCTGCCGACACCAGCCGCTTTCAGGTTCAGGTGATTGCGGTTGGCAGGGATGGCAATATGGCCCCTGGCAACCTTATCCATCAGATCCTGTTGAGATATGGGCTCGTGGGCCAGGACCTCTTCCATCTGCGGGGTCAGGATCCCTTTTCTTGCCGCATCGATCTGAGTTGTATATTTTCTGGTATTCTTCATATCAGCTCTCCGACTCTATTTTTAATTTCTTGAACTCGTTTCTCAATATTCTCCGCTCCGATTATTTCGGTGACCAGGCAGACGGTTCTAGCCCCTTTGGCCAAAACATTCGGCAAGTTCTTTCGTTTAATCCCGCCAATGGCCACAAAGGGGATATCATGATTTTTGACCACGTATTCGAGATATTCAAGCCCGACCGCATCACAGACATCCTCCTTGGTTTGAGTGGTAAATATGGGCCCCACGCCAATATAATCCGCCCCGTCCGCTATGGCCTGTTGCGCCTGTTCGGGCGAATGGGTTGAGCATCCTATCATCATCTGCGGGGCGATTTTTCGCAGGGCCTGCACCGGCAGATCATCCTGGCCCCGGTGGATACCGTCGGCCCCCACCATCAGAGCAACATCGGCATAGTCGTTGACAATAAACGGGACTCCTGCATCCGCCGTAATGCTGCGGATCTCAAGACATTCGGTATAGATCTCTTTCAGGCTTTTATCGGTCAGTTTCTCCCGATACTGGAGAACATCAATTCCTCCAGCCACCATCCGGCGGGCCACCTCGACATTAGTCCTGCCCAAAGAAAACTTTTCCCCGAGGATCCCATATATTCCCTGGGGAAGCCGACGAGAAAAAAGAGAAAGAAGCTCAGGTTCCAGAGAATAGGCGGCAAAACGCAGGGTCTCAATCTTCTTCCCGGCCCGGTGTGCCCCTCTGCTTTTAAGAATTTCCTCCATGGAGCGAAACGCTTCCTGGACTCTTTTACAGTTAGCCAGAACCGTTTCCTTAAGATCCTCCCTGGTATCCGAGTTGTCCCTTAAGGAGGTAACCACGCCGACATCACCTTCAGCGTCTCTTGCCCCTAAAAGCTCCTGTTCCATCCCTTGAAACAGCTCCCGGATTACGTGCCGCAGCCCACGGAGCGCAGAGGAAATCTTCCGATTATCAAACTCAAACCGGGCAATGTCTTCCAGGACTCTCAACCCTTCGGCAGCCCGGTTACTGCAGGCATCAAGAATTCTTGCACTACTCATCATTCCCGCCCTCCATATGTCGTAAAACAACAGCGGCCATGATCGAGGCCACCATGGCAATTTTTGGCGGGAACAGAGGAAAATCCCTCTGGTCGGAGACAAAATCACCAACAATACGGCAATTTCCCATTTTTCTGATCTTCACATCATCCATATCCGCCCCGGCAATACCGGAGGCTGAGACCACGACTTTCCCGGTTCCGGCAAGCTCTTCAAGAAGCATTTTTTTCAGTTCTTTATCATCAAAGCCTTCAACAACAAGATCACAGTCCGCAAACAACAAACCTGCGTCGCCCGACCCGATTTTTTGTTCAATCTTTTCAATACGGAGTCCTGGAAAGATGCCCTTAAGATTGGTCTCCAGGCTGTTGGTCTTTTTTTCTCCCACCTGGGACATGGAATAAAATTGACGATTGAGATTTACGGCTTCCACCCGGTCAAAATCCACGATCTTGATTGCCCGGACCCGGGCCTGGGCAAGATGCCGAGCCACATTTGAGCCTATACCGCCGATACCGGCTATTCCAATTTTCATCTCACCTGTACTCTGTCCATATTTCATTCATCAACGCCCTTGGGGATCTGCAATTGCAGCACCCAGGTCACACTATTTCCCAATCCTTGAATACCGGCTGATAGCCGCTCTGCCGAATCATATCCGCCACCTCATCCACACTCCTGTCATCAGTTATCTCAAACTGAGGAGTTGCATCACTGTGCTGTACCGCATATCCGCCCACGTCGGTTTTCGAACCAGCCGAGTACCGTGTCGCCCCCAGGTGAATAAGCCGATCCCGAAAAGAGGCCGACTCCCTGGTGGAGACCGTGATCCCGAGCCGGGGCATGAAGAGGCGCCAGGCCAGCATGCACTGGACAAAACCGGTATCGGAGAGGATGTTTTTGGGTTCAATTCCGCCCTTGGCCTTGGTCATTCGGGGCAGAGAGAGTGAAATCTCCACATCCGGAAACTCCCGCTCAAGATACCCGGCATGTAGACCGGCAAAAAAAGCCTCGGATCTCGGCTCACCAAGACCAAACAACGTACCGATATTGATTGCCCTGAAGCCCGCCCTTGCCCCTCGTTCCGGAGTCAACAACCTGTAGTCGTAATCCGCCTTTCTTCCCCTGGGATGGACCTCCCGGTACACCTCCCGGTCATAGACCTCCTGATAAACAGTGAGCGAGTCTGCGCCCGCCCGGTTCAGGGTGCGATAGTCCTCTTCATCCATGGGAAAGATTTCAAGGGCAATGGATGAAAAATACTTTTTCAGGATTTCTACAGCACTGATCAGATAGGACATCGGTGTTTTAGCCGGAGCCTCCCCGGTCAAGACAAGGATGTGGCGGATACCGGTAGCGGCAATTGCTCCGGCTTCGCGCTCAATCTCGGGGAGCGAGAGTTTGGTTCGTTTAAAATCAACTGCGGCGCTGAAACCGCAATAGGTACAGTAATTGGTGCAGTAATCGGCAATATACATGGGCGCATACATGCCGATTGTTCTGCCGAAATACTGGTGCGTCAGCTTGCTTGCCTTCCGGGCCATATCCTCCAGAAAAGGGCGGGCCTGATCGGAGAGCAGGTTGAGCAGATCCCGGGAGTCAAGGTGATCCAGGTTCAGGGTTTTTTCGATATCAGCCGGGGTAACGGAGTTAAAATATTCCTCGAAATCAAAGGAGTTAAACCGGTTGATCAAATCTATAAAAGACACAACAATCACTCCCCTAAAAACCCGGTCAGGGGTGATGACGGGTCAGCATACATTTTTTTATCTTCCATTTCGGCGAGGTAGGCCATTCTTCCGGCCCTGACTGCCAGGGCAAAGGCCTTGCCCGCCATAACCGGGTCGTGGCTGGTGGCAATGGCGGTGTTGACAAGAACCGCATCGGCACCCATCTCCATGGCTTCGGCCGCCTGGGAGGGCCTGCCGATACCCGCGTCCACCACAACCGGAAGTTTGCTGCCCTCAATGATTCGTTTGATCATGGGTTTCATTTCAAGGCCCCGATTGGTACCGATGGGCGAACCAAGGGGCATGACTGCGGCCGCACCGGCATCATGAAGCTGTTTGCTCACGGTAACATCGGGCATCATGTACGGCAGCACAATAAAACCTTCCTTTGCCAGTGTTTCCGTGGCCAGAAGCGTTTCATGGTTATCCGGCAGCAGATATTTCATGTCGGTGATCACCTCGATCTTGATGAACCTGCCGCATCCGGCCTCGCGAGCAATTCTGGCAATACGGACTGCCTCCTGCGCGGTTCTGGCCCCGGAAGTATTGGGCAGCAGACGGACGGAATCCGGGATATAGTCAAGAATATTTTTCCGGGTAGCACCTGGATCAACCCGCCGCAGGGCAACCGTAATCATCTCTGAACCACTGGCTTCAAGCATGGCTGGAATCAATGTTCTCGATGCAAATTTACCGGTTCCTGTGAGCAGGCGGCTGGTCAACTCCACATCTCCGAGATACAAAGTATCCTTTTCCATGGCAGTCACTTATCCACCTCCGACAAAGTTGAGCAGTTCAAGGGTATCCCCTTCCCTGATAATGGTCTTGGCCCAGTGCTCTTTTTTGATCAACTCTGAATTGACTTCGACAATCAGGGCATCAGGATGAAGCCCTCTCTCCGGAATAAGCAGCTCCAGGGTGCGGCTCTTTACCTCGACCTGTTTTCCATTTAGACTGATTTTCATAGATCCTCCAAACGTGGCTCCGCACTCTTCAAGGCGGACAACGCAGCGGAATAACAAGAATTTAAAAAAGTACAATATACCCGAACACTGAAATGGGAACATGAGGAAGGCAGGAACTGCTGTATGGAAGGGGATGAAAAGCAAAGAAAACAAAGAAAAGACAAGAATGCTTCATACACTTTCCCTACGACGGCACTAACCGTATCAGGTTCCAAGGGTTGAAGTTTTCCACTTCTCTCAGCTTTTTTTAAAAGCACCCCCAGTGAACTGGCAGTATCTGTTTATCTGCAATCCATCCCTGTTGTCAACAACTATTTTGCGGAACTCAGGGAAGAGTGAGCTGCGAATCCTGCTCATCAGTACAATCATCGGTGTTGAGTTTCACAAAAAAACACAGTATCTCTAACCGTAAATACATATTTTCGACTACCCCCGGAGGTTAAAGGAAAAAAATGGCTGAAATCAAGTCGACTATGGAGCTGGTTCTGGAACGGGCCGCCCGGATGGGCAAGGCCACCAGTGAAGAAATTGAACAGGATGAGGCAAAAAAAGAGGGCATGCAGCTTGTCGTCCCCTATCTCGACGGTAAAGGGGAATCCCCCTCCAAACTCCTTGCCAACCAGGAGCCGACCAGGCAGACGGCTATTCGCAAGGGCATGGCTGAGACCCTGCTGCGCAACCTCTTTCTGCCCAGAGATGAACACGCCCAGGAACGAACGGAACAGGCAGCCCGAGGTCTGCTTGATCTAGCCGGAGGAGCCGGTGACATTGTCTCAATCTGCCAGGACATGCAACACATTATCGGTCAGTACAGACAGCACCGGGAGCAGTTACGCGGCCAACTTGAAGAACAGATTCGCATGCAGTATGAGCAGGCCATGGCCCAGCAGACGGGTGACCAGACAGAGGGTTTGAATATCGATCCCACCATGCAGCCCAAATTCAAAGAAGAATGGGCCAGGGTCGAAGCCGAACTTGACGCTCAGTACAATCAAGCCCTCAACCAGCACCGGGAACAACTCAGACAACGGTTGGGAGTCTGATCATGCGTGATGCCCCATCCAGAATTGCCCGGCTGCAGAAGAGTCTCAAACGAAAAAAAACTGACGCCCTGCTGGTAACCGAGCCCTATAACCGCAGATACCTGAGCGGCTATACAGCCACCGACCATGGCATTGGCGAGACCGCAGGCGTCCTGCTTATACCGTCAGCCGGCACACCGTATCTGCTTACGGATTCTCGCTTTTTGCTCCAGGCCGAGGAGGAAACCAATGGTTTTACCATTGAGCTGTACCCCAGGGGGCTGGCTGATCTGCTCAAAAAACTGCTGCCGAAACTTGGAATCGAACGGTTGGCCTTTGAAAGCCACTACATGCTCCACTCCACCGCTGGAAAATTAAAAAAATCCCTGGCCAAAGTCGGGGTTGAATGTATTGCCGTCACCGATCTGATTGAGCGGATGCGGTTGCTCAAGACCGAAGATGAAATCAAGCTGCTTAAAAAATCGGTACTGCGTAACGAACAGGTCTTCGGACTGGTCTACAATACAATCGAGCCGGGAATGTCCGAGCGGGAGATTGCCCTGGCCATTGAACTGACCATGCATGAGCTCGGAGCGGAACGGCCGAGTTTTGAAACCATTGTCGCCTTCGGCACCAATGCGGCCAAGCCCCATGCCGTCCCCCCCGATCGTCTTCTTCAAGCCGGTGACCTTGTCCTCGTCGACATGGGGCTGGTCCTTGACGGCTACTGTTCGGATATGACCCGAACCTTTGTTGCCGGTAAGCCGAACAGGACCTATATCGACAGATTACGGGTGGTGCGCCGGGCCCAGTTGGCCGGAACTGAGGCCATTTGCGCCGGAGCCACCTGCAGGGAGGTTGACCGGGCCTCCCGCCGGGTCGTTGAAGAGGCGGGCTATGGCGATTTTTTCGGCCACGCCCTGGGCCACGGGGTCGGCCTTGCCGTCCATGAAGACCCCAGGCTCTCCTCGCGCAGTCGCAAAAAACTCAAACCAGGCATGATCGTCACGGTTGAGCCCGGCATCTACCTGCCCGACTGGGGCGGGATTCGACTCTAAAACATGGTAGTTGTCCGTGAGGACGGCGCTGAAACCCTGAATGAAGATACAACCGGTCTTGATCTCTAACTTGAATCAGCCGGGTCGGCGAGGGAACAAAAATTGTCATGACCGGAGATCCGGAACAGATCGACAACCCTTATCTTGATGCAAGCAGTAATGGTTTGAGTTATACTGTGGAACGGTTGAAAGGGAAGGAACTTTGTGGACACATTACCCTGACCAAGTCCGAACGGAGTCACCTTTCGGCTCTGGCCGCTGATTACCTCTAAACCAGCATGGCTGGAGCAGATTTTTAACGTCACAGCCACAACCAACCATGAAAATAGCCTGACTGAGCATCCCTTGCGGGCTATTTTCGGATAAAGATAATTAACCTGTAGCGGCTACCCCTGACGGGAAGAACCCACTCATTTTCAATAAAATTAAAAAAACAAAAAAATGCGACAATATCTGATTGATGAACTTTCCTTTCTGGAACGAGACAACCTGGAAAGCTACCTGAAACGAACCCTGAAACCGGCCGGGATCGAAGGAGCATTTTTCCTGGAATTACCACAGGATCTCTGGTCGGAAGAGCAGCAGGGCCATGATGACTGCGCTCCCTTTTATTTCTCGGTTATCCTGGAAAAAGAGTTGATCCGGTTTGAATTCCTGATCCGGAGCTCCAGCAACCTGCACTGCTCCTGTATTACCTGGCCCACGCCTGACCAGCGCCGGTTTGTGCTCGATTTTGCCGACAACATGCTGAAAGAAGAACTGATCCGGGCCTGAGTAATGGAGAGCATACCACTCAACAAGCGGATTATCTTTGCCCTGGATTTTGCCGATCCCCGGGAAGCCCTTGCCTGGGTTGACAGGATTGATGATCAGGTACAGTTCTTTAAGGTCGGCCTGCAGCTCTTTCTCGCCGGTGGCTGGCCGGTAATCGATCACATTGTCAGTCGTGGCAATCAGGTCATGCTGGATCTGAAGTTGTATGATATTCCGGCAACCGTACAACTGGCTGTTGCCCAGTTTGGAGGGCGGGGCATTACCTTTGCCACCGTCCACGGCTATGGCCCGGTGGTTGAAGCCGCCCTGGCTGCAGATTCCGGGGTCCGGATCCTGGCGGTCACCGTGCTCACCTCCATGGGCAGCCAGGAACTGGTCGAGTTGAACTACCAGGGAACGGTTGAGCAGCTGGTCATGGCGCGGGCCAAAAGGGTCCTTTCCCTGGGCTGTGACGGTTTGGTCTGTTCTGCCCGGGAAGCGGCTGGATTACGGCAGGAGCTGGGCCCTGAATTCTCCATGGTTACCCCGGGTATCCGTCCGCCTGATGCAGCAGCCAACGATCAGCAACGCATTGCCACCCCGGGCCGGGCCATTCTGGACGGGGCCGATTATCTGGTTATCGGACGCCCCATCCGTGATGCCGAAAATCCGGCCGCCACAATTGCGGCTATCCAGAAGGAAATTTCCACAGCCCTTGCCCAGAACGCCTCATAACCACCCATGCATAGACACATCTTTGCCATAGGGGATTCACACGCCCTGCGCTGCTTTGAGAACCATCCGGATATTGCCGATTCAACAGCTCTTTTCGGCCACAACAAGCTGGACGGTAAAACAGCGTTCAACCTGCCCCGGCATGATAAAAAAATACAGAAGATTAATAAGTTACTTCTGCCGATACTTGAAAGAAACTGAAACACGGGTTCGGTAGGCCACAACCTTTCCCTTCTCTATCTGCATATCCATCTTGGTCACTTCGGCAATTCGCAGATCCTTCAGGCTCTTGCTGGTGGTCTCTACTGCATTTTTTGCTGCATCTTCCCAGGATTTCTTGCTTACACCAACCAGCTCAATAATCTTGTATACACTTGTACCAGCCATAACCAACCTCCTTTTGATGGGGTTAAGATGGAAAAGGATGCGTAGTCATCCAGCTCACTATCTTAAAGGGCTTACGGGATTTTTGCCATGAAAATCCAAAAGATAATCACCTATCCAAAAATCAGCCCCCCGGATATCCACGCCGGACCCATCAAACAATATCTTGAATTTTTTGTAACTATTTAGGTAGACGCAAAAAAAACTTGCCTTTACCCGGGAATGTAACTGTTCGGGAGTGCCTCATATTTACTTATTTAGGTCTTTGAAGCATACTTGTGCTATTCGAGGAGGCCGAAATGAGTGAAGATGAGGTGC
>JAJRQC010000083.1 GCA_024280455.1 Deltaproteobacteria bacterium
AAAAAAAATGGTTTGGAATAAGATTGTCATGACTCATCTGTTTGTACAGAGTATTTTCATCGTTTGTTGTGCCCGGCGTGCCGGGAATGATGGTTTATCCGAAAATCGCCCACGAAGTACGCTGATTCAGGCTATTTTCATGCTTGGTTGTGGCTGTGACGTTAAAAAATCTTGGTCCAGCCATGCTGGTTTATACCAATCAGACGCTACATTTTGTGTTTAAAAAGTTACTCTCCCAGCATGGCCCTAATGACCGTCAAACAGTCTTCGAGATCGGCTTGGTCTTTTGTTACCCGAGACAGCATGATGCCTCCCTCAATGGTTGCTACGATAGCCTTGGCCAACATGCCCGGAGAGACGTTTACATGAAGAGAATGTCCCTCTTTGGCCAGGGATAAATAGTGGTCGATTTCTCTAATCCAGTGGGCACACACACTGCGGATAACCTTGGAAAAACGGGGGTTGCTGTCACTCATCTCCAAAGCGGCATTGCCAAAGAGGCAACCGCCGACGAAATTATTTTTTTTCTGTTCTTCAAAAATGGCTTGGCAGGAGTTGGCCACTTTGGCACAGGGTGTATCGCCTATAAAGGATTCCGCAAGGAATTTGAAAAACTCCTCTTTGACATCTTCCAAAACTGCCAGACCGATATCCTCCTTGCCTGCAAAATGGTAATAAAGGTTGCCTTTCGTGACCCCGGTAACCTTGATAATGTCATTGATACTGGTGTCATGAAAACCATTGGCCATCAAGATAGCACGGGTAGTCTTAAGAATATGATCACGGGTCATCTCTCCTTTTTTTGTCTGGGCCATGGCTCCTCCTTAATAAACAGACCGTTCGGTATAAAAAGTAGCGTTTCGCAAAAAAATAGTCAACATTAAATTTTTCACCAAAATCGTCAAGTGATTAACCGATCGCATTTCTATGCTGAATTTGTCACCTCAACCAGGTCAACATGTCTCCTGAATCTGTTGAAAAAAATAAGTTTCCGTTTTCAGCGGCTGGTTACAGTCACGCTCTACGCGCATTTGCAGCTCTTTTTTACCATCAGCGGCTCCAGAAATCTTGTGAAGAACAGAGACGCCACACTCCCCCCGGCAACAGGGGCGAGAATATAGACCACCAGGAACCCGTAGTTGTCGTCCGGCAATGCGGCCCTTCCCCAGCCGGCAAGAACAGCAAACATTCTGGGGCCGAAATCTCGTGCCGGATTCAAACCCGCCTGGGTCAGCGGGGCGATGATTGAGATAATAACCGCCAGGGCCAGACCAATAAATATCGGTGCCAAAATATCATTTGGCCGCCCCAGATTGCATCCTTCGGTTATGGCAAATATGAAAAAAACCAGGGCAAAGGTCCCGATGGCTTCGGCCAGAGCAGCTGTTGTCATGGAGACGACCACGTTGGTGCCCGAGCCGGGATTTGGGTAGAATTCACCAAAGATCATCGCCGTTTGTATCGATTCCGTACTTCCCCTGACGATTGCATTATTCAATTCAAATTGGGTGATGGAGGCGGAAAAGAGAAGATACAGAACCGATGCCGCCAGAAAGGCGCCTGAGAGCTGGGCGCAGATGTAGACCGGGAGCTTCCTGAGCAGCATTCTGTTGCCGATGACCATGGCAATACTCACTGCAGGGTTGAGATGGGCGCACGAGAGGTGACGGGTCGCGTATATTGCCAGTGTGACCGACAGACCCCAGAGAAGGGCGACCTGGAAAAGACCGACATGGGCCCCAAAAAGAACGGTGACGGCGACTGAGCCGCAACCAAAAAACACTAGGATGAACGTCCCTAAAAATTCTCCGACAAAAAATGCAGTATACCTCATGGCCGCACCCGGGCTGAAAGTTTATCTGAAAATGGCGCAGAGCGCCTTATGATGTGTTGCACCGCAGAGCGGTGCAACAAGCATCCCTTCTGCTTCACCGTGACCTCGTAATACCGCTCTGCGGTGTTACGTCTGGGTGCTATCATCTTCATTCGTTCGTTGTGTCCGGTACACCGGGACATGCTGGTTTATATAATTTCAGGCGTAAATTAACAGAGATAGGGGGAAGTCGGCATCGGCCAAAGGATGATTTCCCCGGGATCGGGTGGACTCATATCCATAGAACACTGAAGCATACCGGAACATCAGGAAAAAATCA
This sequence comes from Deltaproteobacteria bacterium, assembly GCA_024280455.1. Lineage (GTDB taxonomy): Bacteria > Desulfobacterota > Desulfobulbia > Desulfobulbales > Desulfobulbaceae > DRLX01. Next base: position 2,154 of record JAJRQC010000083.1, read on the forward strand.
TCTTTTAGCCGATTTTCTCCATGGGCCTTCATCTGGTATGAAATATGATTGCAGAGACGTATTTTTTCGGATCTGAAACTCACCCGATGAGTGGGAGTCAAAAAAACTCAAAAGACCATGGAGGCAATCAATGGGCATTGGCACCAAAAGAGATATTCGAGTTGAAAAGCCTGTGAAGCTGATTTTTGTCGGGGGGTTTTTAGGTTCCGGCAAAACAACGGCTTTGGCCGCTCTTGCCAAGCGGTTATTAACGCAGGGTAAACGGGTCGGTATCGTAACAAATGACCAGAGCGGCAATCTCGCCGATACCGTTATTGTCAGAGAGCTGCTCAGCGAACTCGGGGTGGCGATTGAAGAGGTGGTGGCCGGATGCTTCTGTTGTAAATTTGATGATCTTATCGACAGTATGGAGAGGATTCTGGTTCATAAGCCGGATGTCATGATGGGCGAGCCCGTGGGCAGCTGTACGGATTTTGTTGCCGCAGTGGCCAACCCCATCAAAATTCACTATCACGAAGCCTTCCATTTCGCCCCTTTTACCACCATGGTTGATCCTGACCGTGTCCGGGAACTCCTGCTGGCCCAAAAAGAGAGTATATTTCCTGAAGAGGTCGCCTATCTGTTTGGTAAACAACTTGAAGAGGCTGATATTGTTGTCCTTAATAAAGTCGATCTCATCTCCGATCAGGAGAGACAGGAAATCGTTTCCGCCCTTCAAGAGAAATATCCGCAGAAAGAGATCCTGACAACCGTGGCCAGAGACGATCACGGGATCGATACATGGCTGAACGCCCTCCTTTCCGGCCGGCCGGGCGCAAACACCATTCTCGGTCAACTTGATTATGATCGCTATGCCAGAGCAGAGGCAGCCCTGGGGTGGTTGAATGCAGCAATAAAGATTAACCGGACAGGCCCGATAGCGGTTCATGAGTTGTTAACAGATTTAATGGCGGGATTACAAAACGATTTCAGGCGGGAAAAGAGCGAAATCGGTCATCTTAAGGCGGTGTTTACCTGTGGTGGAAAATCCATGTGGATCAACCTGACCAGCCTGGATGGTGAGCCTCTTGTAAGCGGAATGGAGGTTGGCGAAATAAACCGGGGTACTCTTATCCTGAATGCTCGGGTCCAGCTTGATCCTGAACGTCTGCAAGCCATAACACGCAAGGCGATTGACAAGGTTGCGGCAGCCTGTGACATAACAGCGGAAATTGATGATCTCCAATGCTTCAGCCCGGCTTATCCTGATCCTCCATACCTGGTCAGAGAAACGGTGGAGCCTCAGGGCTGAATATTGCACATATGGAGGGTTACTATGATGCACATTGAAGTTATCGGCCTTGAGCCGCCCTGCAGGAAATGCACGGAACTCCTCTCCAATGCCGGAGAAGCCGTCAAAATAGCCGGGGTTGATGCGGAAGTCGTCAAGAAATGGACGCTTTCGGATGAGATGCGTAACAAGTATGGGCTCCTGCTCAGCCCGGCTTTGGCCATTGAAGGGGTGGTCGTGGCACAGGGCAAGGTATACAAGACCGAGAGGATTGTCGGGCTTCTGCTGGGTTGAGCAGGAAAGAAAGTCTTCTCCGTCACACTTCTTTACATATTGACTTTGGCGTATTTCTCTGTACAATCTACTTCATGTTGCTGGTGCTTGAGCCAGTTGAGATGAACGATCCCCGCATCGGTTTGCTGTAATCGATCCGGGTTTTTTTATTTGGTCGGGGAAATGGGATGATGAAGAGTTATGTGCATGTGTACACAGGGGAGGGCAAGGGGAAAACAACAGCATCCCTGGGCCTGGCAATTCGGGCCGCCGGTGCAGGCCACAAGGTGTTCCTGGCCCAGTTCATCAAGGGCGGCCGCTATAGTGAACTCAACGCTCTCAAGCGTTTTGATGATCTCATCACAGTCGAGCAATTCGGCCTGGGACGATTTATCAATGGAGAGCCCGCCCAGTCGGATATTGCCGCTGCCCGTAATGGCTTAGAAAAAATGAAGGAAATTGTCTCCTCCGGTGCCTATAACCTTGTCATCCTGGATGAGGCCAATATTGCCCTGCATTACCATCTTTTTTCAGTCGAAAAGTTGATTGAGCTTATCGATTGCCGGGCCGGGGAAACGGAACTTGTCATTACCGGCCGCTATGCCGATCCGCAGATTCTGGAAAAAGCCGATCTGGTCACGGAAATGAACGCTATAAAGCATTATTTCAAGGAGGGCGTCAGGGCTCGGGTCGGTATCGAGAAATGATGCAACTCGGCAACGGCTTGGATCGAAGTCTACGCTTATCTCCCGCCAAAAGATCGCGGGAATGACGAGGGTTGTGGATTCACCGGTACTTTTACTCTGTTCGTCATCCCCGAGTGGTTACGCTGTTTGTAACGACGGTGTAGTTGTCGGGGATCCAGAAAAACGGGTGCATTCCCATTTTGTCGGATCATCCATATTTCCGCCTTATCACATTAAGCCAGGCATAAAAAATGTACGATTTTACCAATGCTTTGCATTGGTAGGCGATGCCCACTACTGGTTCGAAGACTTCTTACGATACCATCAATTGTGATGGACTCGTAAAAAGGCAAAAACACCATTTGCACTGTACGGAAATGCAAGAAGTTATAACCTTTCCGCCGTCGGTGGCGAGGCTTCTCGGAGTCTCACGAGTTCGCTTACCGGAAGTCTACGCTTATCTACGACACCGACAATTGTGAAAGCCTCGACTCAGAAAAATTCGACGTCTGCAGGCGGATCAGTTGTGCAGGCGGTTCTTTTCCCTGCCGTTTAACCTCAGCCAGCGCCTGGTTATCTCTTTAATCAGCTCCTCCTGGCCGGGGATCAGGGATTCATACATGAGTTCCCCGTCCAGGGCAATGCTGGGCAGGCTTTTGGCCTTCAGTTCACGAAAGCGCCGGTTTCCTTCCAGGGTGCGCATATCCCACTCATGGACATCTATATACTGCCTGATTTTTTTCGGTAAATCCTGTACCGATTTTGCCATATAGACACAGGCCAGTCATTGCCTGAAGTCGGTCAACAGGACATCAACCAGAACTTTTTGTTTTTGCATAACTTTCCCGCATATTGTGTTGGTCGATGATCTCTTCGATGGCCTCTTCAAGCATGGGCTCGGGTGGAATAGCATCGAAAAAAAGCTCACCGTTGATGAACAGGGAGGGAATGGGGGCAATACGTAATTTTTTATAGACCCCTTCCTCGCCAAACAGGTAAACGGAAAGTTCCAGAAAACGTTTCTTGCCCGACCCGTGTAAAATATCGATCCGGCGATATTCCACATACTCTTCATAGCGGGGAATGATTGCCAGAACCGCCTCATCCATGTATTGGCAGATCAGGCAATAGTGGGCCTTGTACATCACTTCAACGACCATCTTTTTTTCGTAACTCATAGCGTGCCTGAATATTTTTTCCTTACCAAAAAGAACCTGGGATACCATCGCTCAATGGTTTTCTACCCTTAAACAATGAGCGATGGTATCCCTCCGTTGCCGAATTACTCCTCAATGGACGGCCTGGGATAAAGGCCTGCCCGCTCGACAATCTCCGGCACCTTTTCTTCCCATTCGATTGCCATAATATGGAAGCCGCGTACCCCTTCCACCTGTTGTAACCGCTGAATGGATTCAACGCAAATGGCGATGCCTTCTTCCGCCTGTTTTTCTCCCGCTACCCCGGAGAGTCGTTTGATGACCGCATCGGGGACATCCATACCCGGAACCCTGTTCTTCATGTACCGGGCCATGCCGACCGACTTTAAGGGGGTAAGCCCGGCCAGAATGAAAACCTGCTCATGCAGGCCACGGTCCCGGACCCCCTGCATCCATTTTTCAAACCGATCAAGGTTATAAATACACTGGGTCTGGATAAATTCAGCACCGGCGGCAATTTTTTTGGCCAGCCGCGGAACTCGTATCTTTAAGGGGGAGGCAAAGGGATTGGCAGCCGCGCCGACAAACATGTTCGGCGGCCGATCAATGTCGTCGCCGCCTAAAAATTTTCCCTGATCACGCATGATCCGTACAGTCTGCAAGAGCTGCATTGAATCAAGATCAAAGACGTTCTGGCCCTGGGGACAGTCGCCGAAACTCTGGTGATCACCGGACAGGCAGAGAATATTATTGATATCAAATGATGCCGCCCCAAGGATGTCGCTCTGCAGGGCAAGTCGGTTTCGATCACGGGTGACCATCTGCAGAACGGGTTCGGCCCCAATCTGCTTGAGGTGAATACAGGCGGCCAGACTGGAGAGGCGGGTCATTGATGTCTGGTTATCGGTGATATTAATGGCATCGCAATAGTCTTTGATCTGCCTGGCTTTGCTGAGAATAGATTCCGGGTTGCTTCCCCTTGGCGGTCCGCATTCCGATGTGACCGCCAGATGGCCCGCTTTTAATATCCGTTCAAGTCTGCTGTTTGTCATTGTGTTCACTCTTCCATCCCCTTGACGATAAATGACCGTAACCCGCCTGCTCTGTCGGTGGACCAGTCTTTAAACGGAAACAGTTTTTCATAATCGTCAAGTCTGCCCAGGGCTTCCAGCCGGTCGACAATCAGTTGCCAGACGCAGTCCACATCTTTGGAAATTTCACATTTTCCATGACTGGATCCTCCGCATGGCCCGTTGAGCAGTCTTTTAGCACAGCCGGTGATCGGACAGATGCCGCCGGTGGCTGCCAGGACGCAATTCCCACAGGCCTGGCATTTTTCAACAAAATGGCCTGGTCTGTCGACCGCACCGAGAAAGGTTGTATTCAATGCCGGATAAACCGGGGTGCTGTGATATTTCTCAGCCATAAACTGGACCCCTATGCCACAGGCAAGACTCAGGACCGCATCCGCCCCGGAGATTTTATCCTCGGCCGGGTCGAAAAATTCATGCTCGCACTGCCTCTCGATTCCGGAGTCGTGAATATCCATCACCTTTTCCTTTTGACAGGCCGTTATCCGCAGCAGCGAGGCAAGAATTTCGGCTTCTTTGTTGCCGCCCTGGTGACAGACCGCAACACAGGTATTACAACCAAAGACCAGTACTCGTTTATGGTCTTTGATCATCTCCCAGATCTCTTCTATTGGTTTTTGCTCTCCGACAATCATATTTTTTTGTCCGTAAATCAGGTTTATCTGAAAATAACCCACGAAGTGATGTCGTATCAGGCTATTTTCATCGTTCGTTGTGGCTGAGACGGTAAAAAATCTTGATCCAGCCATGCTGGTTTTATCCGAAAATATGGGTAGTTATTTGGTAAAGTTGGCGCAGGTATCCATTATTGGCTGCGGCAGCAGCCAATAATGGATACTCGACCGCATCGCGGGCGAGTAGTATGTCTGTCATGTTTCCTCTCCTTTTCTCAGGCT